>CAJYKO010000166.1 GCA_913775215.1 uncultured Devosia sp.
GCATGCGGCCTGCGATCAGCGCCGCGATAGCAAGACCGGTAACCGCCACTGTACCGCACACGATGTGGAAGAGTGCCGGCTCCGAAGCGAGAACCACATAGAGCACCAGCCCTAGGATCATGCTGAACGGCAAAAGACAGAAGAGCCGTCGCTCATCAATGGCGCTGACAGCCGTCGCATAAAGCGACGCCGCAATCCGCAAGGGTGACAGGAAGCGCAGCCAAACGGGAGCGCCAGCGGCCTGCGCCACCGGCATCAGCTCCCCTCTCCGCGTCCCCTGCCCGTCCATGGCGCGCCCCGCCCTTGCGCTCAAGCTCGCCTATGCTACACACGGCCCAAAATTCCTCAATCGTTCCGGTTATCATGTCCCAGGTCGTTACTCGTTTTGCTCCGTCTCCCACCGGGTACCTGCATATCGGCGGCGCTCGCACCGCCTTGTTCAGCTGGGCCTTCGCCAAGAACCAGGCCGGCAAGATGCTGCTGCGCATCGAGGACACCGATCGCGAACGCTCGACCGAAGCGGCCGTCACGGCACTCATTGATGGTCTCAAGTGGCTTGGCTTGGATTGGGAAGGGGATCCGATCAGCCAGTTCGGCCGTGCCTCCCGTCATGCCGAGGTTGCGCATGAGCTCGTCAAGATGGGCCATGCCTACTATTGCTACTGCTCGCCCGAAGAGCTCGACCAGATGCGCGAAGAAGCCCGCGCCGCCGGTAAACCGCCGCGTTACAACGGCTTTTGGCGTGATCGCGACCCGAAGGAGGCGCCGGAAGGCGTCTCGCCGGTAATCCGCATTAAGGCGCCGCTAACCGGCGAAATCGTCGTTCGCGACCACGTGCAGGGCGACGTTGTCTTCAAGACCGAAAATCTCGACGACTTCATCATCCTGCGTTCGGACGGTACGCCGACCTACATGCATGCCGTGGTGGTCGATGATCACGACATGGGCGTCACCCACATTATCCGCGGCGACGACCACCTGACCAACGCCGCCCGCCAGATCATCATCTACAACGCCATGGGCTGGACTGTGCCGGAGATGGCGCATATCCCGCTGATCCATGGCCCAGACGGCGCCAAGCTCTCCAAGCGCCACGGAGCGCTCGGCGTCGAAGCTTATCGCCAGATGGGCTATCTGCCGGCGGCCGTCCGCAATTACCTCGCGCGCCTCGGCTGGAGCCATGGCGACGAAGAAATCTTCTCGACTGACCAGATGGTGGAATGGTTCAGCCTCGAAGCCCTCAACAAGGGCGCGGCGCGCTTCGACTTCGTCAAGCTCGAGAACATCAACGGCCACTACATCCGCGAAGCCGACCCGACTTACCTCTACAACGTCATGATCGAAACGGCCAAGGAAGTCGGCCGCGACGAGGATGCAAAGGGCCTTATGGCCAACCACGACACGGTCCTCGCCGCCCTGCCCGAACTGCAGCCGCGCGCCAAGACCGTGCTGGAACTGATCGACCTGGCGCAGTTCATCTACGCCCTTCGACCAATTACGCCTGACGCAGCAGCGGCGGCCCTTTTGACGCCGGAAGCCAAGACGGTTCTTGCTAGCATTGCCGAAACGTTAGGGGGGCTTGCCGATTGGTCAGTGCCCGCCATCGATGCCGAGATGCGCAAGCTCGCCGAAGAGAAGGGTCTCAAGCTCGGAAAGCTGGCCCAGCCTCTGCGCGCCGCCCTTACGGGCCGTACGGTTTCGCCGGGAATCTTCGAAGTCATGGTGCTCATCGGTCGCGAAGAATCGATGGCACGACTTGGTGATCAAATCGCTTAATGTGCGGGTAAGCAGAGGGTAACCCCTGCTTACCTATCGGTTGCCCAAGCGGGGCAAAAACTGATACCTCTCCATCAGCAAATCGGCACCGTTGGAGGTGCTGCCCCGCTTCACCCTCCTTCCCTCGGAGCGCGGGCATATCGAGGAGAGCTCAATGACCGAAAAAGTCGCCAAACTCGTTGTCGGGGACCAGACCGTCGAATTCCCGATCCTGAGCGGAACCGTCGGGCCAGATGTCGTCGACATCCGCTCGCTCTACGCCAAGACCGGCCTTTTCACCTACGATCCTGGCTTCACCTCGACCGCAGCCTGCGACAGCGCCATCACCTCTCTCGATGGTGACACGGGCGAACTGCTCTATCGCGGTTACCCGATCGAGCAATTGGCCGAAAAGTCCAATTATCTCGAAGTCTGCTATCTGCTGCTCTATGGCGAACTGCCGTCCGCCAAGCAGTTCAAGGAATTTGAAGAGCTCGTCACCAAGCACACCATGGTGCACGAGCAGATGCATTACTTCTATCGTGGCTTCCGCCGCGATGCGCACCCGATGGCCGTGATGACCGGCGTCGTCGGCGCCATGGCTGCCTTCTACCACGACTCGACCGACATCAACGATCCGCAACAGCGCGAGATCGCCTCGATCCGCATGATCGCCAAGATCCCGACCCTGGCGGCCATGGCCTATAAGTACTCGATCGGCCAGCCTTTCGTGTATCCGCGCAACGATCTCGACTACGCCTCGAACTTCCTCCACATGTGCTTCTCGGTGCCTGCGGAAGAATACAAGGTGAACCCGGAAATCGCCCGGGCCATGGACCTGATCTTCACGCTTCATGCCGATCACGAGCAGAACGCGTCAACCTCCACGGTGCGTCTCTCCGGTTCATCCGACGCCAACCCGTTCGCCTGTATTGCAGCCGGCGTTGCCTGCCTCTGGGGCCCTGCCCATGGCGGCGCCAACGAAGCGGCGCTCAATATGCTGCGCGAGATCGGCACCGTCGATCGCATTCCCGAGTTCATCGCCCGCGCCAAGGACAAGAATGATCCGTTCCGCCTGATGGGCTTCGGTCACCGCGTCTACAAGAACTACGACCCGCGCGCCAAGGTCATGCAGCAAACTGCAAACCGTGTCTTGGATCTGCTTGGTGTCGAAAACAACCCGACCCTTCAGGTTGCCAAGGAACTGGAGCGGATCGCTCTTTCCGACCCGTACTTCGTCGACCGCAAGCTCTATCCGAATGTCGACTTCTATTCGGGCGTCATCCTTGATGCCATCGGCTTCCCGACCTCGATGTTCACCGTGCTTTTCGCGGTGGCCCGTACAGTCGGCTGGATCAGCCAGTGGAAGGAAATGATCGGCGACCCGCAAAAGAAGATCGGCCGCCCTCGCCAGCTCTATAATGGCGCTACGGCTCGCGACTACACGGACCTCAAGGCCCGCTAATAAAATAAGGCCCCGCTTTGCGGGGCCTTTTCATTTCTGCGTCCAGTAGCGGAGAACGCGTTCAGCGGGATCAACCCTTGGGTCCTCTGCAGTCCCACGTTCCATCAAGTTTCTAATTTCCCCGAAGCCGGCGACCTGAAGCTCCGCTGCCCCTTGCTCATCTAGCAGCTTTAGAACCGCCGAAGTCAGCGCAGCAGCGTCCGGCGCCAACTGAAGGACTTCAGGCACGAGTGCCCGATCCAGGATGGCATTTGGTAGCGATGCAAATTTGACTGCGTATTTGAACCAGCGCTTTGCCTGACCCTTGTCTGCCACATAGGTAGTGACCATGGGCACGCCCGCAAGTGCCAATTCAAGGGTAACCGTCCCGGTGACGGCTACCGCCGCAACAGCGTCAGCCATGGCCTTGGACTTGCTGGCCTCACCGGTGACGACTGTCACAGGCAGCCCCCACTGCGAAACCTTTTCCCGCAACGAAGACTCAAGACGCTTTGGCGTCGGAATAATAAAACCATCCACGCTCGGGTGGTTTGTGAGAGCCGAGGCGACCGCCTGCATTAACGGGAGGTGCCGACGGATTTCGCCGTCACGGCTCCCTGGCAAAAGCAGCATGGGCCCCCGTTCCGGCACCGCCGGCCGGAACGCGAGCCTGTCGGACGCAGGATGGCCGATGTAATACGTCTCCGGGCCGCCTACTTTGCGCATGAAAGCGGGCTCGAAAGGCAGCACCGCCATGACCTCGCGAAAGCGCGGTGTCAATTCCTGGGCCCGCTCCGGTTTCCAGGCCCATACAGCAGGAGCCACGCACAGCAAAACTGGAATGTCTGGAGCGGCCTTCTGGACCTGCTTGGCGACGATGGCTGAAAACACTTGTGCATCGACCAGAACCGCAACATCGGGACGCTTACGGATAATCGTTCTGGCCACCTGCCGAGCGCGCCAAAGTAGCTTCGGCAACCTCGGCAGGACGTCTGCCCAGCCCATTACCGAGAGTTCATTCATGTCGAACAGGGACTGGATTCCTTCGCCTGCAAGCGCTTCTCCGCCGACGCCCGTCAGATTTACTTCAGTGGTTCGACGCAAGCGCTGAACGAGATCGGCCGCGATCCTGTCCCCCGAGGGCTCGCCAGCCAGAATGAACAGCTTAAACGGTTCAATCCGCTCGTTGCTGGCGAGAGTAGCGACCAACTATTCTTCTTCCGCTTCAGCGCGCGGCAGGCAGAGCGGACGGTCCTTGACCGATGCAATGAAAGCGACAACGTCCTGGACCAGCTTGGCATCCTTAAACATGCCGGCGGCGTCATCGACGCGCTCGCGCAGAGTGCCTTCGCTGGAAAAGATCATGCGATAGGCCGCGCGCAGGCGGTGCAGTTCTTCCCGATCAAAGCCGGCACGCTTGAGGCCCACAAGATTGAGACCCGCCAGAC
>CAJYKO010000167.1 GCA_913775215.1 uncultured Devosia sp.
GCCGCGATGTGATCATACCACGGATCACCGAGCCAGGATTTGGCGGCGCCAACCGGCTTGATGCCGACGGCGAGCAGCGCTTCGGTGCCTTCGTTGGTGAGCACCACGATGCGCTGCGGATTGTCCGGCACATCGGTGACGCCCATGGAATGAGTGATTTCGCGTGCGGCCAGCGGGCCGCCGAAAAGAGCCACCAGGGCCAGTGGCGCGAGAATGGCGGAGAGAGACTTCATGGCTGCCCTTCTATTCTTGACATCAAGCATCAGAAATTGGATGGGTGCAAACAGTCAGAATTCAATATGACTGTCAATATCAGCATTACGAGGCAGGCTTGGCTTCCCCAATGGCGCTTCCGAACGGGTGGTCCCGGCTGGGGTCTACAAAAGCGACCGTCTATGCCGGGCTGATGGGGCTTCTTGCCCTTTCCGTGCTGATGAGCCTGACGCTGGGCTACAAGATCTATTCGCTCGGCCAGGTTTTTGGCGCCCTTTTTGCCCATGATGGGTCGGAGACCGCCGTGGTCATTGCCGGATTGCGGCTGCCACGGGCTCTCATTGCGCCACTGACCGGCGCGGCACTCGGCATGGCCGGAGTAATGGTGCAGACACTGTCGCGCAATCGGATTGCCTCGCCCGATACGCTGGGGCTCAATGGCGGGGCGTCGCTGGCGGTCGTTGTGGGCAGTGTGGTCTTTGGCGTGCAATCGCTGGTGGGATTGTCGCTCGCCGCGGCTTTTGGCGCCTTTATCACTAGTATCGTGGTCTTCGGCGTTGCGGCGAGCGCGGGCGGTCTCTCGCCACTCAAAATCGTGCTGGTGGGTGTGACCTTTGCTAGCCTTTCGCATGCGCTGGTCGAAGTGATCCTGACGAGCAATGAAGCGCAGCTTCAGCAATTGCTGTTCTGGCTTTCCGGCGCCTTTGTCGATCGGCCGATCAACCTTTTTTACAATGGATTGCCGGTGGTGCTGGTCGGCGCCGTCCTGGGCATCGGGCTGTCGCGGGCGCTCGATGCGCTACAGGCCGATGACTCGACTGCGGCAGGGTTGGGCGTGCCGTTGGCGGCTGTGCGGGGATTAGCATTCTTGGCCGTGGCGCTGCTGACGGGGGCCGCGGTGTCTATGGCAGGACCAGTGGCCTTTGTTGGGCTTGTCGTGCCCCATGCCGCGCGGCGATTGGTTGGACTGAGGCATATTCACCAACTGCCGGCGGCGGCGCTGTTCGGGGCAGTCTATACGACGCTTGCCGATGTGGCGGCGCGGTACGTGATCTATCCGGTCGAGGCGCCGGTGGGCGCTATCACGGCCGTAGTGGGCGCCGTGGTGCTGCTCGTGCTTTTGGCGCGGAGGGCGGCATGAGCCTGGTGATGGATAGAACCAGTGCGCAACGCGGCCTCGGGATCGGCATGATCGTGCTGATCGTTTTCGGGCTTTTCGTGCTGCTGGGGCTGGCCGGGATCGGGTTCGGCTCGACCTGGATTTCGCTCGATAAAGTCTTGCATGTCCTTGTGGGAGGCGGGGAGAAATCCGAGCGGCTCGTCGTGCTGCAATTGCGCATGCCGCGCGTCATGGCGGCGGCGGTTGCCGGCGGAGCGATTGCCTTTTCGGGCTATCTGCTGCAGCGCATTACGCGCAATGAACTCGCTTCGCCCGGTGTGCTCGGCGTGGTCGACGGCGCGGCCTTGGGTGTCGTCCTGTTTCTTGCCCTCTATTCCAATGAATCCAACGCGCTGACCGTGCCGGTGGCGTGGCAGCCGCTGGCGGCGGCGATCGGCGCGCTGGCCGCGATCACGCTCGTTTTCATTCTCTCCGGACGGCAGGCGTCTTCCGCCATTCGGCTCATTCTCTTCGGTATCGCCGTGGCGGCCGTGGCCAAGGCGCTGACGACGATCTTCATGCTGATCGGGCCGATCTATCAGGCGGCGCAGGCGGCGCGTTGGCTCGCTGGGTCAGTCAATGCCATCGGTTGGGGCGAAATCCAGATCATGGCTTGGTCGCTGCTGCCGGTGGTGGTCATTGCCGGACTTTTGGCGCGAGAACTGCCACCCGCCGATCTCGACGACGTCTCGTCGCGCAGTATCGGGCTCAATCTGCCGGTCTATCGCGTGACGATGTTCGCGGTCGCGGCGCTCTTGACCGCGATCGCCGTCGCCTTTGTCGGTGGGGTCGGCTTCATCGGGCTGATCGCGCCGCATCTGGCACGATCGCTGGTGGGACGCGCGCGCTTTGCGGGCATTGTCACCGCGATGATGCTGGGCGCGATGATGCTGGTGGGCGCCGATCTCCTGGTGCGTGTCGCCTTTGCGCCGACCGAAGTGCCGGCAGGAACGGTGACTGCAATCGTCGGCGCGCCCTATTTCCTCTTTCTCTTGATGCGCAAGGACAAGACCAATGGCTGAGCTCGCCCCAAGCCGCATCGAGGTGCGTGACCTCACGCTGATGTATGGGCACGATACAGTGCTCGACGCGCTGAGCTTGCCGGTACCAGCGGGCAAGGTGACGGTTTTGGCGGGGCCGAACGGCTGCGGAAAATCGACGCTCTTGCGCGCCATCCGCCGGTTGCATCAAGGCCAGCGCGGGCAGATCCTGCTCGATGGCGTTGATATCGGCGCGTTCGGGGCCAAGGACCTCGCTCGACAGATCGGACTTCTGGCGCAAAGTCCTTCGGAGCCACCGGATATGAGCGTCGAAGAGCTGGTGCGCCTCGGCCGCTATCCACATCAGGCGATGTTGCAGCCCTGGAGCGAGAAGGATGGCGCGGCCGTCAATCGCGCCATGGGAGGCACGGGCGTCGATAACCTTCGGCATCGCCGGATCGGGTCGCTCTCCGGTGGGCAATTGCAACGCGCCTGGATCGCCATGGTGCTCGCGCAGGAGACAGAAGTCATTTGCCTCGATGAGCCGGTCAACCATCTCGACATGGCCCATCAACTCGATTGCCTTGACCTCGTCGCCAAGCTCAATCGCGAGGATGGGCGAACTATCGTGCTCGTCCTCCACGATCTCAACCTTGCCGCGCGCTATGCCGACCAATTGGTCTTCGTGCACGAAGGACGGGTGCGGGCCCTGGGGCAGCCGGAAGCGCTGATGACGCCGGAGCTTCTGGCCGAGGTGTTCGAGGTTGATGCCGCAATTATGACCGACCCGGTGCACGGTCGGCCGATCTGTATTCCGCGCGGACGCGCCAAAGCAAAAAGCGCGCGGGAAGTCGCCTAGGCGCTGATGGCCATTGGCTCAGGCTGGGTCATGAGTTCACGAATTTCGCACCAGCGATTCTGAAACGCGACGACACAGCAAGGGTCGAAATGCGTGCCCGAGCAGCGGACGATTTCGGCGTAGGCTTCGTCGAGCGACCAGGCGCGTTTATAGGGCCGCTCCGAACAGAGCGCGTCGAAAACGTCGGCTAGCGCGACGATACGCGCTTCGAGCGGAATGGCTTCGCCCTTGAGACCATCGGGATAGCCGGTGCCGTCCCACTTTTCGTGGTGGCGGAGGGCGATGAGCTCGGCTGTCTGGATCAGCTCGGAATCGCCATTGCTTAGGATATTGGCGCCGATGGTGACATGTTCGCGCATACGCCCGACCTCGTCGGCACTGAGCTTTCCGGGCTTTGAAAGAATGGCATCGGCAATAGCGATCTTGCCGACATCGTGAAGAGGCGCGGCAAGATAGATCATCCGGCACTGCTCGGCGCTGAGCCCGAGACCTTCGCCGATCAATTGGCAGATCTGGGCGACGCGGGAAACGTGTTCGCCCGTATCGCCGTCGCGATATTCGATGGCGCGGGCGAGGCGCCAGATAATCTCTTCCTCGCGGGCGAGAAGATGGGCCGTTGCCTTTTCGACTTCACGGGCCAGATGCTTGGCCTGATCGGCCAGTTCGACCTGGGCCATGCGGAGCGCAAGGAGATTGCCGACGCGGGCCTTCAACTCCGTAGCGTCGAAGGGTTTGGTCAAAAAATCATTGGCGCCGACCCGGATGGCCTCAATGCGGATGGCCTTATCGATATCGGAGGTGACCATGATGATGGGCACGGTCCGATACCGGGCGCAGGCGCGCAGGGCCTGGGTGAACGCGATGCCGTCCATTTCCGGCATGATGTGATCCACCAGCACGATATCGTATTGATAGAGATCGCAGCGATCCAGCGCCTCAAGCGGATTGAGGCAGAGGTCGATATTGTCCCCTACCACCTCCCGAACGACCGAACCCAATAAGGCAAGGCTCGATCGGCTATCATCAACGATCAGCACGTGCACGGTAGACGCCCCCCGGCAATAACGGACCGATCCTATGAAGCACCCCTTATTCAGAGCTTAATATTTGCGGCAGAAACGGGCCGAACGGGGGCATGGTTTACTAGGGCTTTCCGGCACCAATAAATTTGTTCTCGGCAATAGAAGCCGGTTTCATCTCGATCGAGAAGCCGGGGCGCTCGGGCGGCATATAGGCGGCATTCTGGATGACACAGGGATCGAGGAAATGCTCGTGGAGATGATCGACATATTCGATCACACGGCCATCCTTGGTGCCGGAGACGACCAGATAGTCAATCATCGAGAGATGCTGGACATATTCGCAAAGGCCGACCCCGCCGGCATGCGGCCAGACGGCTTTTTTGTATTTTGCCGCCATAAGGAGAACCGAAAGAACTTCGTTGAGGCCGCCGATGCGGCAGGCATCGATCTGCACCACGTCGATGGCGTCGCGGGTGATGAACTGCTTAAAGAGGATGCGGTTCTGGCACATTTAGCCGGTCGCGACCTTCACCGGGCCAATGGCTTCGCGGATTTTCCGGTGGCCTTCGACGTCGTCGGGACTGGTTGGTTCCTCGATGAAATAGGGATTAAACCGCTTGAGTTGGTTGACCCAATCAATAGCCTGATCGACTTCCCAGACCTGGTTGGCGTCGATCATCAGGTAGCGATCTGGCCCCATTATGGACCGGACAATTTCAAGGCGCCGGATATCGTCGGCGAGGTCGCGGCCGACTTTCATCTTGATGTGGGTAAATCCTTCGGCAACGGCTTCGGTCGCTAGGCGCGTCAGCTTTTCGTTGGAATAGCCAAGCCAGCCGGCCGAGGTCGTGTAGCAACGATAACCTTCGGCGCGCAGCTTGGCGATGCGATCGGCCTTGCCGGGTTCGGCAGCCTTGAAGATGGCGAGCACCTCTTCAGGCGTGATGGCGTCGGTGAGGTAGCGGAAGTCGATGATGGAAACGAGCTGTTCGGGGCTCATTTCGGCGACGTAAAGCCAAACCGGCTTTTTGGCGCGCTTGGCGAGAAGGTCCCAGACGGCGTTGACCACCGCGCCGGTCGCAAGATGCATCGCGCCCTTGTCGGGGCCGATCCAGCGCAGTTGGCTATCGCCGGTCATATGGCGCCAGAAACGGCCGGGGTTTTCTTCGATCCAGTCGAGATCGAGGTTGGTGACGCGCTCGGTGAGCGCGGCAATGGCGGCGCATACGACCTCATTGCCGCGGCCGATGGTGAAGGTGAGGCCATGACCTTCGAGGTCGCCATCGGTGCCGAGGACGACATAGGCTGCTGAGTAATCGGGATCGGGGTTCATCGCGTCGGAGCCGTCGAGCGAGGCCGAGGTAGGGAAGCGGAGATCGTGGGTGGTGAGGGTTGTGATCTTAGTCATGTGCGTGCTCCGGGATACCCCTCACCCGCCCTTCGGGCACCCTCCCCCACAAGAGGAGAGGGGGGCATCGTCGCTGTGTAGGTCTCGGTTTTTCCTTCTCCCCTTGTGGGAGAAGGTGGCGCGTAGCTCACTGAATTCGCGTTTGCGAATTCAGTTGGGATGAAGGGTTAAGCCGTCCAGCCACCATCGATGATGTGAACCTGCCCGGTCGTGTAGGTCGCGCCGGCCAGATAGACCGCCAAATCGGCCACTTCATCCGGCCGCGCGATGCGGCCGATGGGTTGGCGGGCGATGAAGGCTCTTTTGGCGGCTTCGAAATCTCCGGTGGCGGTCCAGCGCTCATGGAGGCTGGGGGAATCCACCGTGCCGGGGCAGATGGCGTTCACGCGGATATTGCTGGTGGTGTAATCGGCCGCGATGGATTTGGTGAGACCGACGACGGCGGCCTTGGAAATCGTATACGCCGCGCGGTTGGGCACGCCTTTAACCGATGATGCGACTGTCGCCATGTTGATGATGGCGCCATCCTTGCGCTCAAGCATCTGCGGCAGAATCGCCTTGATCGTGCGGATCTGGGCGCGGACATTGAGATCGATCGCGAAATCGAGATCATCGTCGCTCATGTCGAGCAGCGCGCCGGAATGAACGACGCCTGCGCAATTAAACAATACGTCGATATGGCCGATTTCGGCGACGGCCTTGGTGACAGCTTCGTTGGAAAGAACGTCGAGCACGCGCGTCGTGATGCCAGCGATGCCATCAAGACTTTTGAGCTTTTCGGCATTGATATCGGTCGCGATCACTTTGGCGCCGGCCTTGGCAAAGGCGCGGGCCGAAGCCTCGCCAATGCCCTGCGCAGCGGCAGTGATGAGAGCGATCTTTCCAGTGAGGTCAGCCATATTTTATTCCCGATAGAGAAGCCGGGCGGCGCGAAAGCCGCCCGGGAAGAAAGGGTCAGTCGTAGAGAACAGCGGCGATCGCCGGGTCGTTCATGTTGGTCTTGTCGTACCAGTTAAAGCCCGAGTCGATGATCTTGGGCAGGGTTTCGCCCTTGAGTGCGCCGATGGCGGCCTTGACGGTTTCGTAGCCGATG
>CAJYKO010000168.1 GCA_913775215.1 uncultured Devosia sp.
ACGCATGCCAGGGCGAACATCTTCGAGCGCCCTGCGGGCAGCTTCGCGTTTGAGGTCTTCGGACATTCTTCCTCACTTTCGCCAAGCGTGATGCAAGCTCCCCTGCCCCCCTGTCAACCCTCGCGCCGCCTCGGTTGGGGCCATTGTTTGGAGAACACCTGTCACCGCGAAGCAACAATGTGGCGGGCACGTCATGTCTGTGGCGAAAAGGTGACTGTTAAGACTTCTCGGGTAAATTGGCGAAATGTAAATAGCGGCATTACTTCCGGCACGCGAATCAACCGCCGCCGAAATTTCAGAGGCCTGGACGAGCATGAAGTTTTTGAGAGCGGCTATGGCCGTGGGTCTGTCGATCTTGCTGGCAGTGGGCATGGCTGCACCGAGCCAGGCTGCACGCGTCTACAATCCCGACACCAATACCTGGGAAACACCTTCGGCTGTCAGCACGCGCAGCCGAGGCGGTAGCCCGATCAAGAAAGAGATCGTCGACTACGCGACCAACTATAAAGTTGGGACCATCGTAGTCGAAACGGGTGAGCGCCGTCTTTACCTCGTTCTCGAAGGTGGCAAGGCGCTCCGCTATGGCATCGGCGTGGGCCGTGACGGTTTCACCTGGTCTGGCACGCATCGCATCACTCGCAAAGCGGAATGGCCCGGTTGGACCCCGCCCCCGGCAATGCGCAAGCGCGTTCCTGATCTGCCGGCCTATATGCCAGGTGGCCCGGAAAACCCGCTCGGCGCCCGCGCGCTCTATATCGGCTCAACGCTTTATCGCGTCCACGGCACGTCTGAGCCCTGGTCTATCGGCCAGGCCGTGTCCTCGGGCTGTATCCGCCTGACCAATGATGACGTCGCCGACCTTTATGAGCGCGTCAAAGTTGGCGCGACGATCGTCGTCAACCACTGAGGTTTTCCGACTAAAGAGTTGAAAGGGTCGCTTTGGCGGCCCTTTTGTTTTAGACAGGCAACAACATTGCTCGGCCGTGGTTTCCTTCTCAACCGGTACCGCCTACATTGAGCTCATGAACGCGCCTTTCGCTCCCAATCGTCCGCTCGTTGACACCTTTGGCCGGACCATCAGCTATCTGCGCATTTCGGTGACAGATCGCTGTGACTTTCGCTGCGTCTATTGCATGGCGGAGGACATGGTCTTCCTGCCCAAAAAGGACGTTTTGAGCTTTGAAGAAGTTGAGACGATCGCCTCGGCGTTTATCGCGCGCGGCACGACCAAGATCAGGCTGACGGGCGGCGAACCCCTGGTTCGGCGCGACATCATGGATCTCGTTCGGACGCTGGGGGGGCGGATTGGATCCGGACTCGAAGAGCTGACGATCACAACCAACGGCAGCCAATTGGCCAAGCATGCCGAAGGCTTGTTTGCCGCGGGAGTGCGGCGGATCAACGTGTCGCTCGATACGCTTGATCCCGAGCGGTTTTCGACCATAACGCGTCGTGGGCGACTGGCTGACGTCATGGCGGGGATCGATGCAGCGCAAGCGGCGGGGCTGAGCCTTAAGATCAATATGGTGGC
Source organism: uncultured Devosia sp. (assembly GCA_913775215.1). Taxonomy (GTDB): domain Bacteria; phylum Pseudomonadota; class Alphaproteobacteria; order Rhizobiales; family Devosiaceae; genus Devosia. The sequence continues at coordinate 1,532 of CAJYKO010000168.1, forward strand.
GATGCGCGGCGTCAATGACGACGAGATCGAGCCGATGATGGCCTGGGCGCATGGGCGCGGCATGGGGCTGACGCTGATCGAAGGGATGCCGCTGGGCGAGGTGGGCCTTGATCGGGTGGATACTTATCTGCCGCTGCGCGAGCTGCATGGGCGGCTGGCTCAGCGCTACACCCTGACGCGCCTAGCCAAGAAGACGGGTGGTCCAGCACGGTACGACCATGTGGCGGAAACCGGCGGGGTGCTCGGCTATATTACGCCGATGAGCCACAATTTCTGCGAGAGCTGCAATCGCGTGCGTTTGACGGCTACAGGGCAGCTTTTCCTCTGCCTTGGGCAGGATGATCAATTGAGCCTGCGCGACGCGCTGCGCGAAGGCGGACGGGCGGGGCTCGATGCGGCGCTCGATCGGGCGATGCTGATCAAGCCAAAAGGGCATGACTTTGTGATTGATCGCAACGCCCCTGCCCCCGCTGTTGCGCGACATATGAGCGTTACTGGGGGCTAGAGCCTATCGACCCTCGCCGCGCTCGACGAGTTCCACCATGATACCGTCAGGATCCCGCACAAAGGCGAGTTGCCGAATGAGCGGTGTGTTTCGTGCCGCACGTGGCCCTTCGATAATTTCGATGCCTGCGGCTGAAAGGCGCGACAGCACTTCGGAGATGTTAGAGTAAGCGAAGGTCAGATGGCGGAGACCTGCTTCGTGGAGGGGAACGTCGCGAAAACGGTCGACGGTAGAAGCGTCGGGCGCAAAGACCTCGAGCATGCCTGCGCCTGTATCAAAAAAGCCGATCTCGCCGCGGTCGACCTTGTTGCGCTCGATAAGGGACAGACCGAGCAGGTCGCAGTAAAAAGCAACTGCTCGGTCCATATCCGAGACCGTCATGCCGACATGTTCAAAGCCAATCAACATGGGCTACTTGTCGTCATCGACAACGATGGCGAAATCAAGCGGTAGGGCCGTCGTGTACTTGATCTGGCCCATGGCAAAGGCAGAGCTGACATCGGTCAGGTTTATCTTGCTTATGAGTCGTTTGTAGAAAGCGTCATAGGCCTGAATATCAGGCACGACGACGCGCATGAGATAATCCACGTCACCGCTCATGCGATAGAATTCGACAACCTCGGGAAATTCATCGATGACGCCGGAGAACTTGCGCATCCACGCTTCGTTGTGCTCGTTCGTCTTGACCGAGACAAAAACCGTCACGCCAACATTGACTTTATTGGGATCGAGAACCGCAACGCGGCGCTGAATGACGCCGTCTTCTTCCATTTTTTGAATACGGCGCCAGCACGGCGTGGTGGAGAGGCCAACCTTGCGGCCGATCTCAGCAACAGGCATGGTAGCATCTTTTTGCAGCAGCGTCAGTATTTTACGGTCGATCTTGTCCAGTGCCATCCGGCCCTCTCGGCGAAATCAGATTTTTCTTGAAGCGATTTTATTGAGCGTTCGCGCAGCGGAAACTGCCATATGGTCTTGGATTGCGCAATAAAATTGCTTTATCGATTTGTCGTATGACTTCTGTTGGACATAGGCTGATCCGGAGCACCTAACGCAGGAGCTCTGTTCCGGTTTCACGTCATGTTAACCACGCGCCGACTAACTTGGCTCCGAGCGTAGCGGTGACTCGTTGTTACCGTGTGAGTTAGTAATGAGTACCGTTCATGCCGTCTCAGCCGGCCAATAACGCGGATGTCCGCGCCCTTATGGGCCGTGACGGCAAGCGTGCCGCCCAAAAGACCGTGTTGGAAGCGCGCCAGAAGCTGACATCCAGCTCGGGCACCCGCGCGGAATTCGATTTCGAACTAATGCAGGACTATGCAGTGTCGCGCCGCGGCGCAGCATTGCCCATGGCAGCGGTCGTCTGCATCTTGGCCATCGTTTCAAGTTTTTGGGTGCCGGTCATTTTCTCCGCATTTTGGGCGGGGCTGGTGCTCGTCAGCTTGCTGGTGGTGGTGCTGGTTGCAAGCCGGTTCATCGATCAGGACCCCAACAAATTCAACGCCACGAATTGGACGACGAGCTTTGTTGCGGCCGAGACATTCTATGGCCTGACGCTATCTCTCCTCGCTGTTTCCGCCTTTGTGGCGCCGACGGACGTGGCGCCGGTCATGTTTGCCATGGTGCTGGTCAGTATTGCAGCGAACGCCATCGCGACCCATACGCTGCCACCGGCAACGCTGATGAGTACCTCGCCGGTTACGATCAGCGTTGCAGCCAGCCTTGTCTGGCTCGGAGGAACGATGAACTACACGCTGGCCGGTGTGGCGGTTTGCGGCGAGATCTTTTTCCTCTTCCTCGCGCGTCAGCTTTATGGCTCCGAGCTCGAAACGCTTTCGCACCAGTCCGAAAAGGACTCGCTGATTGCCGAATTGGAAGAAGCGCGGCAGATGTCGGAAGAGGCACGGCGGCATGCCGAGCAGGCCAATATCGCCAAGAGTCAGTTCCTAGCCACGATGAGCCACGAATTGCGCACGCCACTTAATGCGATTATCGGCTTTTCTGAGGTACTGAAATCCGAGCTATTGGGCACGCATCAGGTGCCGCAATACAAGGAATATGCTGGGGATATTCATTCCAGTGGCCAGCATCTGCTCAACCTGATCAACGAGCTGCTGGACCTTAGCCGCATCGAGGCAGGTAAGTATGAACTGCATGAGGAAGCGGTGTCGATCATCGATATAGCCGATGATTGCCAGCGCATGATGCAGTTGCGCGCCAAGTCCAAGGGTATCGAGCTGACTTTCAGCTATGGCGACAATCTGCCCAAGATCTGGGGTGACGAGCGCGCCATTCGCCAGGTGGTTTTGAACCTTTTGAGCAATGCCATCAAGTTCACGCCGCAGCATGGCAAGGTCATGTTGCTGGTGACACGGAGCGCAGATGGCGGGCAGTTGATTTCAGTCAATGATAACGGGCCAGGAATTCCCGAGAACGAGATCGAGACCGTATTGTCTTCCTTCGGCCAGGGGTCGCTGGCGCAGAAGACGGCAGAACAGGGAGCGGGGCTTGGCTTGCCGATCGTGCAGCGGATCATGGACCTGCATCAGGGCCGGTTCGATCTCTTCTCAAAGCTTCGTTTCGGGACGGAAGTGATCGCGACTTTCCCGCGGGCCCGCGTGATGGATGCGCTGGCACCGGTCACTGAGCGCCGCAACAAACTCGAAATTTACTCGCAGGCCGGTTGATCGGCGGATGCCGAAGTCTCAAATTTGCCCCTATCGGGCCCTCCATTGTGGCCTGGTTTTAGGGGTTGTAGTTTGAAGTTCTTTGTTCGTTTTTTGTCGCTCCTGATCCTTTTGCCCGGGCTGGCGCTTGCGCAAGAACGACCAGCGCCGGTTTTTGACACGAGCTATCCGCCATCCTCGATCATTTCGGCGCGTATCCAGCGTCAATTCCTGGATTCAGTTCGCTGGTCGGTCGGTGCCGAGGTGCGCGATAGTCTGGCGGCGGCGTTCGCTGAGCGCCCTGCTTTGGAGATCTGGCAGGATCTGGTCGCCAAGGATGGGCTAAAGACGGGCAATGTGGCCGATGCGTTGACCGCCTATTGGGTGCTCAACTGGGTAACCGCTAATGCTCGGTACAACAGCAAGATCGATAATGGACCGGTGCGGGCGCAAATCGCCGCAGCCATGGCGAATGATGCCAGTTTTCGGACGCTGGACAATCTGCAGCGGCAGGAAATGGCCGAGGGATATATCCTCAAATTCCTTGTCGAGCATGCGGCGCTGAACCAGGCAATAGCGAGCAAGGACGTTGCTGCCCTGGGAAGGCTGGCGCTCGCGTCGGCCACACGCTTCCGTCAGGAAATGGGGGTCGATCTTCTGAGCCTTGTGCCGGGTCCGGAAGGCTTCACGCCAAAGGCACGACCCGTCACGCCAGCGGGCGACTAACCGAGGCGCTTTCGAAGGTTGCCATATTGGTGTGAAGATGGAGCGCAGTCTTAATCAGGACGACACCCAGAGCTGCGCCCGTGCCTTCGCCCAGATAAATCCCCAGATCGAGTAGCGGCTTCTTGCCGAGGCGCTCAAGCACCTGCGCATGAGCGCCTTCGTCAGCGACGTGGGCGAAGAGACAGTGGTCGATGGCTTCGGGATTGACGGCGTGGGCGATCGCGGCAGCGGCGGTTGCCACATAGCCATCGATGACGACAGGGACTTTCTGGTGGCGCGCAGCGATCAGGGCGCCAAGGATTGCAGCGATTTCACGGCCTCCGACGCGAGCGAGAATGGCGAGCGGATGATCAAGCTGGCCAGCGTGGAATGCCAGAGCACCGTCTACGGCTGCGACCTTGCTCGCGCGATGTGTGTCATGGCTGCCGGAGCCCTGCCCAACCCAATCTGCGCCGGTACCGCCGTAGAGCGCCGCGAAGATGGCGGCGGCGACGGTGGT
>CAJYKO010000169.1 GCA_913775215.1 uncultured Devosia sp.
GCGCGGTATTCGCTGGATTCGCCGATGGGATGCTGGCCCGAGATAGCCGCGTCGAGCACGGGGCCGGTGAAGCTAGCGGTCAGAGCGTCGTTGTCGGGCGTGAAGATGGAATCGGAACGCAACTTGCCATCGGCGCCGACGACGATGACTTCGCCGGTTTCGCCGAGGCCGATGCGGTCGCCGACCACACCGTCGATCAATTGCGACGGCAGCTGGAAAGCGACAACGCCTATCTTGCGGCCCTGGGCGTTGAAGACGGGCTTGGCAAAGAAGCTGGCCGGCTTGCCGGCAGATGGCGCATAGGCTTCATAATCGGACACCGCGATATCAGTGTCGTTTTCGATGGAGAGGGCTTGCTGGAAGACGCGACCGAGACCCGATGTTGCGAGAGGGCTGCCTTCAGTCAGGGTCGTGCCGAATTCCTGGTTCTTGTCGAAAGAGTAAACGACAAACCCCTTCAAATCCATCAGGTAGAGGTCGGCATAGCCGCGCGCGGTGACCCGGTTACGGAAGGCCGGGTGGAAGCGGGTATGGGTGACGTCATAGGCGCCGGTGGTGCCAAGCGTATCAAGCGCCGAGAGATTATCCTTGTTGGGATTGTCATCGACGTAAAGCTTGCGGACTTCGGCAGTCGGATCAACCTTGAACTGCAGCCAGGCGCCGGCGAAATCGCGGAGCGCCTGCTGCGTATCGGCAGAGCGCGAGGTGGCACTGATATCTTCCTCAACCCCGGCGATATAGGAGGAGACGGCGCGGGCGCGCTCGGAAGCAAGGGTTTCGAGCGTATTTTCCGTCGAGGTACGCAGCGCCTGCGAGCCGATCAGATAACTGGCGAGACCAACCCCGATGCTGACAAGCAGCGCCGAGCCCAGAAGGGCGAGCGGCAATTTACGGGCGATCGGCAGAGTAAATCGGCGCATAAAGCTTCCCCCATAGGCAGTTCGGCCTCGTAGAGGGCCGAACGGTTGTGCGGGAAAGTTAGGCTAAGGCCGTTAAGTGCGGGTAAAGACCCTATTCCGCGTGCGCAGCGGCTTGCACCAGATCATCGTCGCCCTCGGCGGCAACGGCCGCCTCGCGAAGGCTCGCCTGGGCAGCGATAGCCTTGCTGGCAGACCCCGAGAGTTCGTCATTGGCCGGGGCGCGCGTCAGGATGCCTGCCAGCGAGCCGATGGTCGAGCGCAGGTTGTGGCGGTGGACGACCATGTCGACCATGCCATGCTGATAAAGATATTCCGAGCGCTGGAAGCCTTTGGGCAGCTTTTCGCGAATGGTCTGCTCGATGACGCGCTGGCCGGCAAAGCCGATGAGCGCACCGGGTTCAGCCAAGTGTACGTCGCCGAGCATGGCATAGGATGCGGTGACGCCGCCCGTGGTCGGATTGGTCAGAACGACGAAGAAGGGCAGACCCGCTTCGCGCAGCCGCAACACCGCAACGGTCGTGCGCGGCATCTGCATCAGCGAAAGAACGCCTTCCTGCATGCGCGCGCCGCCAGAAGCGACGAAAAGAATGAAGGGCGTTTTGCGCTCGACGGCGGTTTCAAGCCCGGTGACGATGGCGCCACCGGCGGCCATGCCGAGCGAGCCGGCGAGGAAATCGAAATCCTGGACTGCAACGGTGACGGGGCGCTGATAGAGCTTGCCGGTCGCAACCAGCACGGAATCCTCATAACCGGTCTTGGCGCGATTTTCCTTGAGCTGATCGACATAGCGCTTCTGGGCGCGAAACTTCAGCGGATCTGGAGTTGCGGCCTGCAGCGGCACGAGATCATAGGCGCCATCGTCGAGGAAGGTCGCAAGCCGGTCAGTCGGCTTGATCTTCATGTGGTAGCCTGAATTTGGCACCACCCACTGATTGGCTTCGAGATCGCGATAAAACACCATCTCGCCCGATTCCGGATCCTTCACCCAAAGGTTTTCCGGCGTGTCCCGCTTGGTATTGAGAAACGAGCGAATTTTCGGGCGGACGAAATTGTCGATCCAGTTCATGGCGCGGCCTTTCGCGATGATCTCAAGAGCTGTCTGGTGGCGCTCAGGGGCGTCACCTAAACGTCAATTGTGGCAATTCTTATCAGTTGGCGCAGAGCGGAGCAAAGGCAAGAGCCGCGCTATGCACAGCGGCTCCGCCCCGTCTTACTGCTTTGCGCTATGCCCGAGCGCGCTTGAGACCGGCTGCGAGGTCAGCCACGAGGTCGCGAACGGCGCTTACGGTCTTGTCCGTGGCCTTTCCATCGACGAGCGACTTTGCAACTGCATCGACGATGACCGTACCAACCGCGATTCCATCGGCGTGACGGCCCATTTCAGCGGCATCATCGGCAGTCTTGATACCGAAGCCGACGATAACGGGCAGTTCGGTATGCGCCTTGATGCGCTGGACCGATTCACCAACAGCAGCGCGCGACTTGATGACGGCGCCGGTCGTGCCGTTCATCGAGACGTAGTAGACAAAGCCCGAGGTATTTTCGAGGACGACCGGGAGGCGCGCGTCATCAGTCGTGGGTGTCGTCAGGCGAATGAAATTGATACCGGCCTTGAGCGCGGGGATGCAGAGTTCGGCATCTTCCTCGGCCGGCAGATCAACGATGATCAGCCCGTCGACGCCGGCCTCCTTGGCGGTTGCGAGGAATTTCTCGACGCCAAACATATAGATCGGGTTGTAGTAGCCCATCAGGACGATCGGCGTTGTCTCGTCCTTGCGGCGGAAC
>CAJYKO010000170.1 GCA_913775215.1 uncultured Devosia sp.
GGCGACGAGCGACTTGCCGCCGCGCGGGACGATGACGTCGATATTGCCGGAAAGGCCCTTGAGCATTTCGCCGACGGCGGCACGATCGGTGGTGGGGACGAGTTGCACGGCGTCTTCGGGGAGGCCCGCTTGCTTGAGGCCGAGGCGAAGGCAATCGACAAGGGCGCGGGAGGAATGGGCGCTGTCGCTGCCGCCACGGAGGATAACGGCGTTGCCAGACTTGAGGCAGAGCGCGCCGGCATCGGCCGTGACATTGGGGCGGCTTTCGTAGATGACGCCGATAACGCCGAGTGGGGTACGGACGCGCTCAATGTGGAGGCCATTGGGCCGGTCCCATTCGGCGATGATCGAGCCAACGGGATCGGGCAATTCGGCAATGGTGCGGAGCGCGTCGACAATGCCGTTGAGGCGCGCTTCGGTCAGCAACAGGCGATCCTGGAAAGCCTGGGTCATGCCCTTGGCACGGGCATTTTCCATGTCGAGCGCATTGGCGGCGAGAATTTCGGCCTGGTGGTCATTGACCGCCTGGGCAGCGCCGAACAGGGCGGCATGCTTGCGCTCGGCGCTGGCGGTCGCGAGTTTGGACGCAGAAGCCCGAGCCTTGCGTCCAAGATCGAGCATCAAGGCGGGCAGATCGCTCGAAAGGATTTCGGCTGAGATCATTGGTTCATCTCCTCGACGGCGGCCGTGAGCACCATGTCGTCGCGATGGATCATCGTGGCGCGATTGCCGCTGCCGAGCAATTCGACCATCGCATCGCTACGCTTGCCCATGACGAGCCGCGCATCCTCGCTGTCGAGGCCGGCAAGGCCGCGGGCGATTTCGCGTCCATCGGGATCGACGATGGCAAGGGTATCGCCGCGCTCGAAATCACCTGTGATCCTGGTAACGCCGATCGGCAGCAGCGAGCGGCCATTCTTGAGAGCTTCGGCAGCTCCGGCATCGACCTGCAAGGTACCAGCGACAGTGAGCGTGCCCATGATCCAGCGCTTTCGCGCCTGGGCGCGGGAGCGGGCAGGGTGGAAGAGCGTGTGGCGGCCGCCCTCTGTCAAAGATTTCAGCGGATGGTTTTCGGTGCCCTTGGCAATGACCATGGCGGTGCCGGCAAGGGTTGCGATCTTGCCAGCCTCGACCTTGGTGGTCATGCCGCCGCGCGAGAGATGGCTCGCAGCGCCGCCGGCCATGGCTTCGATGGCGGGGGTGATGGCTTCAACCACCGGGATATGCTGTGCGTTCGGGTCCTTGGCCGGGGGCGCTGTATAGAGGCCGTCGATATCGGAGAGGAGCACGAGGCAATCGGCTTCGATCATGGTGGCGACGCGGGCCGAAAGGCGATCATTGTCGCCATAGCGGATTTCGGCGGTGGCGACGCTGTCGTTCTCGTTAAAGATCGGGATGGCGCCGAGGCCGAGCAGCGTCGTCACCGTGGTGCGCGCATTGAGATAGTAGCGGCGCTCCTCGGTGATATTGGGGGTGATGAGGATCTGGCCGGTGACGATATTGTGCCGCGCCAGCGCCTCCGCCCAGGCCTGGGAGAGCGCGATCTGGCCGGCGCTGGCAGCGGCCTGGGACTGTTCGAGAGTCAGAGACAGGGCAGATCGGCCCAGGAGGCCGCGGCCAAGGGCGATGGCGCCCGAAGATACGACGACGATGTCGCGGCCTTCGGATTTGAGCGTGGCGATGTCTTCGGCGAGATCGTCGAGCCAGGTTTTGCGGAGCTTGCCGGATTTATCGACGAGGAGGGCGGAGCCGATTTTTATGGTGATGCGGCGATAGGGGGCGAGGGCGTTGGTCATGTCAGGGTCCGCTCATCCCAACCGAATTCGCAAATGTGAATTCGGTGAACTGCGCGCCACCTTCTGCCCGAGAGAAAGAAGAATGGTGCGGCGCATACCGTCTATTCCTCTCCCACTGGGGGAGAGGGTGGATCGCCCGCAAGGCGAGACGGGTGTGGGGGCGTGTTGCAGACACTGAGCAAGAGGAAGACCCCTCACCGACCCGGCCAAGGGCCGGGCCACCTCTCCCCAAGTGGGAGAGGAATAAGAGAGGAGGGGCTGGCCGCTCGTGCGGATATCCAGTCCAAATGCTGCGGCTTTGCCCATCAGGGGGTCCACTTTTCTTCCGCCTTGGGCGCGAGGGCTTCGGCTTCTTCGGCGCGGCTGTCGTCGATGACGGAAAGGACGGCGAAGAGGACTTTTTCGACGCCTTCGCCGGTTGCGCCGGAGATGGCGTGGACTTCTGCCTTGCTGGCTTTCTTGAGGGCCTTCACCTTTTCCTTGAGCTCTTCGGGCGTCAGGGCGTCGACCTTGTTGAGGACGACGATTTCAGGCTTTTCGGCCAAAACGTCAGCATAGGCGCCGAGCTCGTAGCGCACAGCTTTATAGACGTGGGCGACGTCTTCATGGGTGCCGTCGATCAAATGGATCAGCACGCCGCAGCGCTCGATATGGCCAAGGAACCGGTCGCCGATGCCGATGCCTTCGCTGGCGCCTTCGATGAGGCCGGGAATATCGGCGAGCACGAATTCGCGTTCACCCACGGCAACGACGCCAAGATTGGGATGAAGGGTCGTGAAGGGATAATCGGCAATTTTTGGTTTTGCAGCGGAGACGGCGGCGAGGAAGGTCGATTTGCCGGCATTGGGCTGGCCGACAAGACCGGCATCGGCGATCAGCTTCAAACGCAGCCAGATGCCTTTTTCGATGCCCGGCTGCCCGGGATTGGCATGGCGCGGGGCCTGATTGGACGAAGTCTTGAAATAGGCATTGCCGAAACCGCCATTGCCGCCCTTCAAGAGCACGACGCGCTGGCCGATTTCGGTAAAGTCGGCGATCAGGGTTTCCTGATCTTCCTCGAAAATCTGGGTGCCCTTGGGCACGCGCAAGATGATGTCCTCGCCATTGGCGCCGGCGCGGTTCTTGCCCATGCCATGGGTGCCGGTGGGCGCGCGGAAGTGTTGGGCGTAGCGGAAGTCGATGAGCGTGTTGAGGCCTTCGGCGCAGACAGCAACGACATCACCGCCGCGACCGCCATTGCCGCCATCGGGGCCACCGAATTCAATGAACTTTTCGCGGTGGAAGCTGACGGCGCCGCCGCCGCCATCACCGGACTTGATATAGATCTTGGCCTGATCGAGAAATTTCATGTGCGTCGTGCCTTCCAGACGCCAAGCGTCAATTGTGTGTCGATATGCTCTACCTCGGCCTCACGCGCAAGGCAGAGCAGCTGGCTTCGTCCGGTTTGGGTGAAGCCGAGCTTCTCCTGGATGGCGAGGGAAGCCCGATTGAAATGAAAGACGCCGGAATAGACGATCGGCGCGCGGCTTGTGGCAAAGAACCAATCGAGCGCTGCAATGACCGCTTCGGTCATGATCCCGCGTCCCCAAAACGGCTTTCCGAGCCAATAGCCGATGACCGGGCCATCAAGGCCGGGATGAAAGCCGATATGGCCGGCATAGCCTGCGCCCTTGAGGTCGATACTGAAATTGGCATCGTCAACCTCGACATCGGCATGCCGGGTCCTGATCCACGCCTCTGCGTCCGAGAGATAATAAGGGTGGGGGACGCGCGCGAGATTTCCGGCGACGTCGAAATCGTTGAGGTAGTGGGCGATCGGCTCGGCATCCTGGGCGCGCGGAGCGCGGAGGATCAGCCGCTCGGTTTCGATGATGGGCATGATCACCGGCGCCACTCCAGAACGAGGAGCGGCTTGCCGCGGTGGCGTTCGACGACGCTCTGCGTGTGCTCAATGACGGCAAAGCCGGACTTTTCGAGCACGCGCTGCGAGGCTGGATTTGACGCGAGGACGCGGGCCCGGATGGTTTCAAAGCCGGCATCCCGTGCGGCGGCGAGGAGGCCCTTCACCGCTTCGGGCGCAAAGCCCTGGCCCCAGTGCGGCTCGCCGATCCAGTAGCCGAGCTCGGGCGGGTTTTCCGTGCTGAATTTGAGGCCGACGACGCCGATCAGCCGATCGTCCGTTTTGCGGGCAATGGCATAGGGGCGTTGCTCAGGCTTTTTGGCGAAGCGCTCGATGAAGCCGATGCCATGCTCTGGCAAATAGGGGAATGGCAGGCTCGCCGTTGGTTCGATGACTTTCCAATTGTTGACGCCTTCAACCAGAGCGTCGAGATCGGATAGCATGGGTTGGCGGAGGACAAGCCGATCGGTTGCAATCGTGGAGGGGAGAGCGTCTCTCAGGCGCATAGATCGTTCCTTTTCTGCCGCCAATCGGCCCGGCTGAGACGTGTCGTGACATGTTCGACATTGTGCTGCAGGGCCTGGGAGAAGCGCATTTCCGTGCCCGTTGCGACAAAGCCAAGCTTGGCTTTGAGGCGCAGTGAGGGCGTGTTGTTGCGATGAGCGCTCGACACGATGGCCTCATTGCCGGTCTTTTCGAAATGCCAATCGATCAACGCTGTCGCCGCTTCGGTGCCATAACCGCGATGCCAATGGGGGCGGGCGATCCAAAAGCCAAGCTCGTCGAGCAGGGTCATGCAGCCGATTAGGCCCTTGGTCTTGTGCTCGATGATGAAGAACGCCCGGTCCGGCGTCGGGGCGGGTGCGCCGCGCAGAAATTCCTGCGCCATGGTGAGGGTATAGGGCCAGGGCACCGGCGTCAGCCATTTGGCGACGGCGAATTCGCTGACGCCGAGAGCGTAGCGGGGCGCGTCTTCGGCGCATGGGGCGCGCAGGATGAGGCGATTGGTGAGGAGCTCGGTCATCTCTCGCCGAACTCCAAGCGCATGAGTATGACGCTCTGGCCCTTAAGCGTACCGTCCTTATCCGTGTCCTCGCCGATTTCAACGAAACCGAGCTTTTTTAGGACATTCCGCGAGCCGGAATTGGAGAGGAGCGCGCGGGATCGGAGGGCCGCCGCCCCGGCCGCTCGCGCGGCATCGACGACGGCCTGGCCCGCTTCGGTGGCAAAGCCCTGACCCCAATGGGGTTCGCCAAGCCAATAGCCGAGTTCGGGCAGTTGATCGGGGACGAGATGAAGACCGATGGTGCCGATATAGTTGTCATCCTCAAGGATGGACCAGGCAAATTCGGTTTCACCGCGCGCAATATTGGTGACGAAATCGACGCCGTCTGCCTCGCCATAAGGATGGGGCAGGCGGGAGAGAACCGCGTGGATGCGTTTGTTGTTCGCCAGTTTCGCCATTTGAGCAACATGAGCCAGCGCAGGGGTGGCCAGAACCAGGCGCGCGGTGGTCAGCGTCGAAGGCAGGCGATCCTTGAGGGTGGTCATCATATTGCTCCAGAAACGAAAAGGGGAACCGGTTGACCGGTCCCCCTAAGCTGTTCTGGTGTCTTGCCAAACGCTGCCGGGGAACTGGTCACCGGCGGGTTGGTCAGGCCTGCCGGATTATTCGGCGGCCTCTGCCGGGACGACAGAAACGTGGACTTTGCTGTTCGCGCGGGTGCGGAACGCAACGGTGCCATCGACCAGAGCGTAGATCGTGTGATCCTTGCCCAGGCCAACACCAGTGCCGACAGCCCAGCGGGTGCCGCGTTGACGGATGATGATGTTGCCGGCGACGACAGCTTCGCCACCGAACTTCTTCACGCCGAGACGACGGCCAGCGGTATCACGACCGTTGCGGGATGAACCGCCTGCTTTCTTATGTGCCATGGTCTAGCTTCCTCTTATTCCTGATCGGCCTTGGGAGCGGCCTTCTTGGCCGGGGCCTTCTTCGGCTTGTCAGCCGTTTCGCCTTCAGCGGCAGCGGCCTTCTTGGGCGCAGCCTTCTTCGGGGCGGCCTTAGCTTCGGTTGCGTCCGCGGCGTCAGCCTTGGGCGCAGCCTTCTTGGCCGGGGCCTTTTCGGTCACGGAATCGGTGGCTTCGGCCTTGGCGGCAGCCTTGATCGTCGGCTTGGCGCCGCCGGTCAGGATTTCCGTGATGCGGACAGTGGTCAGAAGCTGACGGTGACCGTTGCGGCGACGCGAATTGTGGCGGCGGCGCTTCTTGAAGATGATGACGGTCTTCTGCTTCTTGGTCTCGACCAGCTCGGCGGCCACGAGAGCGCCTTCCACCAGCGGAGCGCCGATGGTGTCGCCAACCATAAGGACTTCGTCAAAGGTGACGATGTCGCCGGCTTCGGCGTCGAGCTTTTCGATCTTGATGACGTCGTTGGCAGCAACCTTGTACTGCTTGCCGCCCGTCTTGATGACTGCAAAAGTCATGTGCACAACCGAACGTTTTTCACGCCCGGTCCCTTTTCTGTCGCGCCCTGCGGCACCGCGGCTTTCATGCCAGCTTTTCGCGGTTTTTACGGATGTAGGTCAGTTCTCTGACCGGCAGCCTCGAGCAGCGTTTTCAAACAAAACCAGCGCACCGGCGGACCGGTACGCGTGGGATCGAGGGCTTATCTGGAAAAATGGCCTCGGAGTCAAGCGCCGTCTGGAGCCGTTCCGCCCTCTTTCCGATACGGCGGAACGGATCCAAATCTTTATTTGGTCGCGCTTCGCACCGCAAAAGTGGTGTCCACTTTTGCTGAAAACGCTCTGGTCTTTGATCGCTCCTGGAGGATCAGCCCTGGCCGTTGGGATACCAGTTGCGCAGGCGCACTTCGGTATGGTCGCCGACGCCGGATTCAAGCGGGGAGAGATCGCTTTCGCCATAGTGGTAGGGATAGACGATGCCTGGCTTGAAGGTGTTGATCGCCTCGACGGCCTGGTCGGGGGTCATGGTGTAGGGCAGGTTCATCGGCAGGAACGCGACGTCGATGTCGGTCAGGGCCAGCATTTCCTCGGTCGGTTCGGTGTCGCCGGCGATGTAGATCTGCTTGTCGCCGAGGGTGAGGATATAGCCGTTGCCGACGCCGACGGGGTGGTAATTCATGCGGTCCGCGGTGGTGTTGTGGGCGACGATGGCCTTGAGTTTGATGCCATCGAGTTCGCCGTCTTCGCCATTGGCGATGGATTTGGCGTTGGCCTTGAGGGCTTCGGGAAGCTTGTCGAACACTTCCTTGTTGGTAAGAAGCGGGACGGAGCCGGCGATGGCTTCGAGCGTTGGGACGTCGAAATGGTCGCCATGGCCATGGGTGATGAGGATGGCGGTGGGCTTGGGCAGGGCTTGGTAAAGCGCTGCGCCGCCGACGGGATCGACATAAATGACCTTGCCGCCCCATTCGAGGACGAGGCTTGCATGTTCGACCGGGTGAATGACGAGGTCGCCTTCGCTGGTGGCGATGGTTTCGGGCATGGTTTGATCCTGGGCTGAGGCAAGGGTGGGAGCCAGGAGATTGGCGGCAAGTCCGGCCATTGGCAAGGCGGCGAGACCGGCAACCACAGAGCGGCGCGTGAACATCGGGTTCTCCCTGAAAAGTGACTGTCTTTGACGCAACCGGAACGCGGGCGGACAAGATAGGATCACGCTGCACGAGATTGTTATCGGCGCACGTCTTTCTGTGCAGTGGCGTTACAAGGGGTGTTGCAGCCCAGCGCGGCCTATGCCATAAGCCGCCCCGTATCGACCGGCCGGGAGTTTAAACGCTTCCTTTTCGATCTCGCGGAGAGATGGCAGAGCGGTTGAATGCACCGCACTCGAAATGCGGCATAGGGGCAACTCTATCGGGGGTTCGAATCCCTCTCTCTCCGCCAGTTTCCTACAAGCCAGTGTTTTCAATGACTTAGACTCCCGGAGAATCTTCGGGACTCATACACATGCCTGATGCATGTGTCGTCCTGGCTGACCCTCCGGCGCTTCCGCGCGTGTTCGGAGAAGAGCATTGGCAGCCAAGGCCAGCTATGTCGAAAAGGTCGGTTCCATATATTATGTGCGCCAGCGAATCCCGCGCGCCTGGTCGCAGACGTTCGGGGATGGAGTACTGCGCCTGTCCCTGCGGACGAGTGATCGGCCGACGGCGCTGCGCTTGGGTGTCGGAGCGTTGTCTGTGTTTGAGGAGTTGCTGTCCAAGGAGACCGCGGATGGTCTCATTCATCTCATGGAACACATTATCCAAGAGCTGGACCTCAACCCAGACGACATGACCCGCGAGGATATTATCCGGCGGCGCGCCTTACAGGTCATCGGCGCCAAGCTGATCCGCCGGGTGGGCGACGTCGAAGTCGTTGACGGCATTTAGGAGCCATTGCGCGAAGAGTTCGTGCATTTCAATTATGCGAC
>CAJYKO010000171.1 GCA_913775215.1 uncultured Devosia sp.
AGATCGTCAAGGGGCCGCTCCTCTCCTGGCAGCACCTCGACTTCAACTTCAAGAACCCGACCCTGTCGGACCTCGCCGTGCGCAAGGCGATCGCCATGGGCATCGACCGCAACGTCCTGATCCGCGCCCAGGGCGGCTTCCCTGAAGCCATCAAGTCCCCGGTTGTGCCGGTGTTCGAATGGTACGACGCCGAGACCCCGGAAGTCGCCTATGACGTCGAAGGTGCGAAGGCCGCGCTCGAAGAAGCCGGCTATGTTGCGGGCAGCGATGGCATCCGCGAGAAGGACGGCAATCGTCTCTCCTACCAGTTCATGGTCCAGGCCGGCCGCGCAGACGACGAACTCGCCCAACAGGTGATCATCGCCCAGCTTAAGGCCATCGGCATCGAAGCGACCGCCAATAACCAGACCGGCGTTGCCTATCGCGAAGCCCGCTATAAGGGCGGCTATGACCTCATCTATGGTCGTTGGATTACCTCCGCCGATCCGGTCTACTCGGTATTCTGGGGTGCGGGCGGCGCCAATAATGGCCAGTCCTATTCAAACCCCAAGCTCGACGAAGCCTTCGCCAAGTTCGAGAACTCGCTGGAAACTGCTGTCCGCATGGAAGCGGCAAAGGAATTCCAGGCGATCCTTGCCGAAGATCTGCCAAGCATTCCGCTCACCACCAATGTGGCGCTGATTGCGAAGACTGCCAAGCTCAAGAACTTCGTGCCCAACCCAACCAACATGACCAACTTCGTGCACACCGCCGAGTGGTACATGGAAGGCTGAGCCTGACCATCGGCCGCCCGGTAAGCGCCGGGCGGTCATCCCTAGGGCACCATTCCTGCGCAAGCCAAACCAGTTTGCCTTGCGTTGGAATGATGCTTTTCTTTCTATCCAAGGCGCCTGACCGCGCCGCACCAGACACGACCCGGGAGGCGGCATGAGTCTAGGTTACGTCATCCGCCGTTTGCTCGGCGCCATACCACTTCTGCTCGGGATTTCGCTGATCCTGTTCACCATCATCCACCTCGCCCCAGGTGGACCGCTGGACATGTATCTGGAAAACCCCGCCGTCAGCAAAGAGGCGCTTGAGCAGATCGCCAAGGCCTACGGGCTCGATCAGCCCGTGCCGGTCCAATATTTCCTCTGGCTCAAGTCCATGCTGGTGGGCGATTGGGGCTATTCCATCCGCACGGGGCGTCCGGTCCTCACTGAGATCGTGTTGCGCCTCGGCCCGACGTTAGAGCTTGGTGGCCTGTCGTTGCTGATCTCGCTCGCCATCGCCATTCCCCTCGGCATCATAAGCGCCTCACGCCGCGGCTCCAAGCTCGACACCAGTGTGACGCTCGCCTCATTTGCCGGCATTTCCATTCCCGTCTTCTGGATGGCGCTGCTGTTGCAGCTCTTTTTCTCGGTGAAACTCGGCTGGCTGCCTTCGGCGGGCTACAAGTCCATCGGCGGTGGCGATTTTATCGACCGTCTCCGTCATATCGTCATGCCCGCGGCGGTTCTGTCCCTCGCGACCATTGCCAGCTGGAGCCGCTTCATACGCTCAGGCATGGTTGACGTGCTTAACCAGGATTACATCCGCACCGCCTATGCCAAGGGGCGTTCGGAGCGCGCCGTCGTGGTCCTCCATGCCCTGCGCAATGCGATGATCCCCGCAGTCACCGTTATTGCCGTGGACTTTGGCACGGTCATTTCGGGCGCCGTCATTACCGAGACTGTCTTCGCCTGGCCCGGTATCGGCCGCCTCTTCATGGAAAGCATGGATGGGCGCGATTATCCCATGCTGATGGGCCTGATGATGATGGGCTCGCTAGGCATTATCGTCGCCAATATCGTCGCCGACCTCGCCTATGCCGCTCTCGATCCGAGGATCCGTTATGGCTGACACCACCGTTTCCATCGCCGCGCAGCCGCCGCAGTCCTACGGGCGTCGCGTTATCCGCCGCTTCCTCCGCCACACGCCTGCAGTTTTGAGCCTCGGTTTTCTGGTTCTCCTCGGCGTTATCGTCGTCGTCGGTCCATGGCTGTCGCCTTACACGTTCGACGGCCAGGATTTCATGCTGATCGGCGCGCCCGGCCCAATGTCGGCACAGCATTGGCTCGGCACGGATGAACTCGGCCGCGATGCCCTGACGCGCCTGATCCACGGCGGTCGCGTCTCGCTGGCCGTCGGTCTTGCCGGCGCCATCATCGCGACGTTTGCCGGCACGCTGGTGGGCGCGGTTTCGGGCTTTTATCGCGGTTGGGTCGACCAGGTGCTGATGCGCCTGACCGACGTGATGCTCTCCATTCCGACGCTACCGCTGGTTCTCCTTCTCTCGGGCCTCTTCCGCCCGAGCCCCCCGCTCCTCGTCGCCATAGTCGGCCTTCTTATCTGGATGGGCACTGCGCGCCTTGTTCGCAGCCAGTTCATGGCCCTGCGCGAACGCGAATTCGTTGAGGCAGCACGCGCCCTCGGCGCCAGCGGTCCGCGCCTGATGTTCCGCCATATTCTGCCCAACGCCATCGGTCCGATCACCGTTTCGGCTACGCTCGCTGTCGGCAGCGCCATCATGCTTGAATCTGCCCTCTCGTTCCTCGGCTTCGGAATTCAGCCGCCGGTGCCGACCTGGGGCAATTTGCTCAATAGCGCCTCGTCCTGGCTCTCCGTCGCGCCGTGGCTCGCCATCCCGCCGGGTCTGCTTATCCTCCTCACCGTTCTTGCCGTGAACTTCCTCGGCGACGGCCTTCGCGATGCCATGGAGCCGCGGGAGTAACCATGCGTCCACTTCAGGAATACATCGCCGACCAGGGACCAAAACCCCTGGCCGAGGGCCGCGCCGTGGCCAGCACCGGCAATCCGATCGTCACCGAAACGGCGATCGACATTCTTGCCGCGGGCGGCAATGCCGCCGACGCGGCTATCGCGGCCGCCCTAGTGCAGGCCGTGGTCGAGCCGCATCTGACCGGCCACGCCGGCATGGTGTCTTGCCTCTATTGGGATGGTGCCAAAAGCGAAGCACACCAGCTCAACGCTCTCGGCACGCTCCCGCCAGACCTCTCGCCCTTTCGTCCGATTAATGGGGTAGGGGGCTGGGCTCGCGAAGGCGCGCCCGGACCTCAGGCCGCCATTCCCGGCTTCATGCCGGGCCTGGCCGCACTCCACGAACGCTACGGCACAATGAGCTGGTCGGAGCTCTGCACGCCGGCCCTCGTCTGGGCCGAGCGCGGCCACGCGGTCTCCTCGTTCGAATACGGCGTCAATGTCTTCGCCGCACCCTTTGGCACCTATTTCGAATCCGGCCGCGGCGTCTTCATGCCAGGGGGGTACCTCACCCCGGTTGGCCAGGTGGTGCAAAACCCGGCGCTGGCGCAGACGATGAAAAGCCTCGCTTCCGAGGGGCCGGACTATTTTACCACCGGTGGCTGGGCGCAAGACTTTGTCGCCGCGGGAAACGACCTCGGCTGGCCCGTGCGTCTCGATCATCTTACCGCCAACCCACCGCGCTGGCAGACGCCGCTGCGCTTCAACCATCGTGGCCACGAGATCGTCAGCCTCGCGCCACCTGAGCGGCAGGGTGCATTCTGCGCCATGATTCTAGGCATTCTCGATCATGCCGGCATCGCCGACATGGAGCCGTTCGGCGCCGATTACGTCTTCACCATGTCTCACGCTCTGCGCTTAGCCGAACACGCTTGTGGTTTCCTACACGATCCACTGGTCGCGGGCGACGCCGCCTTGGTCCTTTTGGACCCGGCCTATCACGCCCAGCAGGCCAAGCTCATCGCTGCCAGCCGGCCACATGTCGACCTGACCGAGCATGTCCGCCTCACACGTGGCCGCTCAGCCCTGGCTGCAAGCGGCTGGAACAGCGCTAGCCGCAAGCCGCCGGTTGGGTCCTGTGAAATCTCCATCGTCGATGCGCAGGGCAACTGGATCCAGATGATGAACACCATCCAGTCCGGCGGCATTCCGGGCATGGCGGTAGGCGGCGTGTTCATGATGGGCTCGCACGAGCAAACGGCAATGAACGCGCATTTTTCCAATTTCCGTGTCCCCGGCGCACGCATGCGCAATATCCTGGGCAATACCTTCGTCATGAAAGACGGCGCACCCTGGCTGGCGCTGGGCACGCCGGGCAATGTCTATGCCACCGTGGCGCAGATGCTGGTCCACATCCTCGATTTCGGCATGGACCCGCAATCCGCCTCCAATGCGCCCCGCATGCTGCCGCTTGAGGATGATTACACGCTCCACATCGAGAGCCGACTCCAACCAAAAACCGTGACCGACCTCACAGCAATGGGCCTCCTGCTCGGCCCGATGCCGCAGTGGGATTGGAATCAGGGTTCCTTCCAGATGTGCTGGCGCGAAGCAGATACCCTTAAAGCAAGCGCGGATTTCCGCCGCACCGGCAGCGCAGCAGCTTTGGCATAAGGGCAAGGTCGCCCTTGCCCGCCAGGAACGCGCGGTCTATTCGACCTCTAGCGTAGTGCTTCAGGCTTGAAGGGCCAACGGTTACCCTTGATCTTTCGCCTGACCAGACCCTCTCCAATCATGGTGGTCCCGATGATCAATGCCAAGTCCGAAGTTGCCATCCGCCAGCACCTGACTTTGGTGGCTCTCGGCAAGGCGCCTGCCGACCGGAGCTTGCGCGTTGGTCATCTCCTCGACGTTGCCACCCGAACTTGGCTCGAAGACCAGGAGATCGTCATCGCCGGCGATCGCATCGCCTATGTCGGTCCAGCGGGCGACTATCCCGGGGAGGTCGGCCAACGTGAGCATCGCCCAAACCTCTGGGCCATTCCGGGGCTCGGCGAAATCCACAAACATATCGAAAGCTCGCACCTGACGCCCGAATGGGAAGCTGCGCTGGTTCTGCCGCGCGGCAATACCTGGACCTGCGAAGCAAGCCACGAGTTCTCTAACGTCAACGGCGCCAAAACAGTCGAATTCTGGATGACGGCGCGCCAGCATGGTTCACCGCTCAAGATTTTTCCGCTGCCAGGTTCCGCCGTTCCGCCGACGGCCTATGAGCATGGCGGAGGGTATCTTGGTCATGACGAGCAGTACGGCTTCATGGCCGAATGTCTTATGGTTGCGGGCCTCGATGAGGTCATGGATTGGCCCGCTGTCTGGGACGCCAGTAATGGTTCGTACAAGCGCCTCTGGGGTATGATCGAAGCCACCTTTGCTCAGCGCGGCGTTGTTGAGGGCCACGCAGCCGGCATTCGCGATCTGCCAACCATCAATGCTTTTGCTGCGGCGGGTCTCGCATCCGACCACGAAGCTTGGACCGCCGAAGAGTTCTGGGACAAGCTCCGCCACGGCCTTTTTATGGAATTGCGCGTCCATTCCATGCCCGATGTGCTCAAGGGCCTTCTCGAACGCGGACTCGAAGATTGGTCGCAAATCGCCTTCGCGACCGATGACCGGAGCGCCAGCGAGACGCTTCAAAAGGGTGCGACAGATTATAATGTCCGCACGGCTATTGAAGCGGGCCTCAAGCCGGAAATCGCCATTCAGTGCGTGACCATCAATCCAGCCCGCCACATGCGTCTCACACCATGGGTCGGCTCGATCGCGCCTGGCCGGTTTGCCGATATCGTGCTGCTTTCCGATGTCCAAAGCTTTGCTATCGCCGAGGTCTGGGCCGATGGTCGTCAGGTATCGTCCGGTACACGTTACATCGAAAAGGTGCCGACCATCTCTTGGCCGCAATGGGCGACAGACACTGTAAAAACCGGTGGTCCACTGACGCCCGAGGACTTTGCTATTCCCGCCGAACCCGGTCGCGAAACGATGACCGCTGCAGTCATCCGCCCCTTCCACTGGACGGACGATTTTCTCACTTACGATCTACCGGTCAGCGAGGGTGCCGTGCAGCGCGACGAAGCGCGCAACATCACCAAATTTTCCATTGTCGATCGCTTCTCAGACAAGAAATCTGTTTCAAAAATGTTCTGGGTAGGCACCGGTCCAAAAACCGCGAACTGCGCCGTGGCAAGCTCTCTAGGCCATGACAAGCATAACATTTGGTGCGTTGGCTCGTCCGACGAAGCTATGGCCTTGGCCGTCAATGCGCTCCGAGAGATCAGTGGCGGCTGGGCGCTTGTGCGCGAAAATAAGGTCGTTGCTACCGTTCGCTACGAAGTGGCGGGCCTGATGTCATGCCGATCGGCCGAAGATCTCGATGCCGATATGCAGACTCTTTACGAGGAGGCCAAGGCAATCGAGTGGATGTATGAGCCGACATTCAGCCCACGCTGGTCGCCAGGCTTTCCTGAACGCCTTTCTTTTGCAACACTGACCTGCTCGCCATGGCGCTGGGTCTTGGTGGCCCCCGGTCCACTCGCCCCCGAGGGATTCGTTAACGTGCAGACGGGCGAACGTCATAAGATTGTATGGTGATAAAACGTGATCTAAACGCTGTCCTGCCGACTTGGAAGACAGGACAAGCACTTATCGATGTAGCATTGCCGGAAGACCGGCTAATTCGATGTGCCCAAAAGCAGAGGTTGGCTGG
>CAJYKO010000172.1 GCA_913775215.1 uncultured Devosia sp.
CGTGCCTGGGTCGCGCAGGAACTCGACGATTTCTTCCAAGTCCTGCTTGGCTTCATCGACACCGGCGACGTCTTCGAACGTCACCTTACCCTGCGTTTCGGTCAGCAGCTTGGCACGCGACTTGCCAAAGCCCATTGCGCCGCCACGGCCACCACCCTGCATCTGGCGGATGAAGAAGAACCAGACGCCGATGATGACGATGAACGGCAGCCAGGAGGAGAGAAGGATCGACCAGAACGGGCTGGAATCGGGCTCACGGGCAGTGATCGAGACGTTCTTGCCTTCGAGCCGATCGACCACGTTCGCACCATCGGGAACAATAGTCTCGAAGCGCGTTCCGTCCTGAAGCTGGCCGGAAACGATGTTGTTGGTGATGACGACGCTGGTCACGCGGCCGGCGTCGATGTCGGAAACGAACTGACTGTAGCTCTTGTCCGACACGGAAATGGACCGCGTCGACGACTGGAAGACCTGGAACAGGCCCATCAGCATGAAAAGAATGACCAGCCAGATGGCGAAGTTGCGGAAGTTTCCGTTCATCAATCCTGTCCCGGAGAGGGTGGCGCTTCAAAGCGCCGAATTATTGGCCGAATGTATGTTCGGCAATAGGGCGTTACAAGGGCAAGACGTCTGCTGTTCGGGCCTTCCCGTCCAGTCATAATGTCGCGATGCGGTTAATACGCGGTGCGTAGGCCATTGGATGCATTGCAGGACGCGAATTCTGCCGGCCAAAACAAAACGCCCCGGCGCAAGGCCGGGGCGGTGAAATTTTTGGTCGTCAGGTTCGTCAGTGGGCGCGAGCGGCCTGCTGAACGGCGTCCTGCACCTTTTCGAAAGCGCGGACTTCGATCTGGCGAATACGCTCGCGGCTGACGTCGTACTGCTGCGCCAGTTCTTCGAGGGTTGCCGGGATATCCTGCAGGCGACGGGCTTGGAAAATGGCGCGTTCGCGTTCGTTGAGCACGTCCATAGCCGAGTTTAGCATGGTCATGCGTTCATCGAACTCTTCGGTCTCGCCGAGCGTGGTTTCCTGGTCGGGCGTGTCGTCCACCAGCCAGTCCTGCCACTCGGACGAGCCTTCGTCAGCGCGCATGGGCGAGTTGAGCGAGGCGTCTCCGGACAGGCGCGAGTTCATCTCGACCACGTCGTTTTCGCTAACCTTGAGGGTCGTGGCGATCTGCTTGACCTGGTCGGGGTGGAGCGAGCCTTCCTCGAGCGCTGCGATCTGGCCCTTCACCTTGCGCAGGTTGAAGAACAGGCGCTTCTGCGCCGCCGTGGTACCGATCTTGACGAGGCTCCACGAGCGCAGGACGTATTCCTGGATGGCGGCACGGATCCACCACATGGCGTAGGTCGCGAGCCGGAACCCCTTTTCGGGCTCGAAGCGCTTGACCGCATGCATAAGGCCGACATTGCCCTCGGAGATCACCTCGGAAATCGGCAGGCCATAGCCGCGATACCCCATGGCGATCTTGGCGACGAGACGCAGATGGCTGGTGATCAGCTTCTGTGCCGCGCCCGGATCGGCGTGTTCCTTGTAGCGCTTGGCCAGCATATATTCTTCATCCGGTTCCAGCATCGGGAACTTGCGGATTTCCTGAAGATAACGGCTGAGGCCCCCCTCGGAAGAAAGGACCGGAAGATTGGTTTGGGCCATGAATGCACCCCCTTTCGTCATCCCCCGCCGAAAGCGGGCGGATACTCTGCCCAGCGTCCCTTAGGCACACCGACAGACATGAGATTTATATAGGTTGCAGTTTGGCGATTTTAAGAGGCCAAGCGGGAACGAACGTTACAAATTGGACAGAGTTCCAGCGGCTTCGTCGCCATTCATCGCCACAATACGATAAAGCGGACAAATGTTCAAACACGTTGGCGTGTAGCGGCCATGTCAGCCGCGCATGGTTGCCCGGTCGTAGGGTTCGAGCGCGTCTTCGAGGGCCTGCAGGTCGTCAGGCAAGTCCGCTTCGAACTGCATCTCCTCGCCGGTCGCGGGATGCTCGAAGCCCAGTTCGGCGGCATGTAGGGCCTGTCGGCCTAGGCCGCGCACGATGTCGGCCAAATCTTCGGGCAACTTGTTGACCTTGGTGGCAAAGCCGGGCGCGTAAAGCGCGTCGGCGACCAGCGGATGGCCGATATGGGCCATGTGAACGCGGATCTGATGCGTGCGCCCGGTTTCGAGCTGGCACTGGATGCGCGTCACGTCCCAGTTATCGCCGCCATAGCGTGCTTCCACCGCATAGTGCGTGATCGCCTCGCGGCCATGGCGCAGCACGGCCTGCTTGAGGCGGTTACCGGGATCGCGGCCGAGCGGGGCGTCGACTGTCCCAACGCCGGACTGGGTGGAGCCCCAGGCATAGGCGATATAGGCCCGATGCAGCGGACCGGTGCGGCCATGGTCGGCAAACTGGGCGGAGAGGTGCTTGTGGGCGCGCTCGGTCTTGGCCGCGACCATGACGCCTGAGGTGTCCTTGTCGAGCCTGTGGACGATGCCCGGGCGTTTGACGCCGCCGATACCCTTGAGGCTTTCCCCGCAATGATAGATCAGCGCATTGACCAGCGTGCCCGAGGGCGAGCCGGGGGCAGGGTGCACCACCATGCCGACGGGCTTGTTGATGACGATGAGGTGCTCGTCCTCATAAAGAATGTCGAGCGGGATGTTCTCGGGCAACGGATCGGGATCTTCGGGCGGCGGCGCCAGAAGAGTGATTGTTTCGCCGGCCCTGAGACGATAATTGGGTTCGGCAACGGTGCGGTCGCCAATGGTTACGGCGCCGGCGAGGATCAAGTCCTTGATGCGGCTGCGGCTGAGTTCCGAGTGAGCCCTGGCCAGAGCAGCATCGAGCCGGGTCCCGGCAAGGGCCTCATCGACCACGACCTCAATGGGGTCGCCTTCCAACTCGAATTCGGTATCGTCCGCCATGAGCAATCCTGAAAAAAACCAGCCTGAGGCGGATACCGAGCTGACGCCGGAAGCGCATGCCGTGCTGGGAAAAGCGCGCCGATCGTTCGCTGTGTCGATCGGCATCATGTTGGTGGGCTTTATGGCGATCGGTGTGGCGATTGTCTATCGCGTCATGCGCGATGCGCCGCCGCCGACCATTGCAGCCGAAGTCAGCGTGCCTGCCGGAGCCGAGGTCATTTCAGCCCTGACGGTCAACGGCACGGTACAGGTGACCTATCGCGCTGGCGGCGCGGTGATGCTTTCCGTGTTCGACAGCAAGACCGGGGCCCTGAGCCAGAGCCTGCAGATCAAGGCGGAATAGCTCTGCGCTGACCTGGCTGTTGCAGGGAGAGGGCTTTAGCGCCCCTGGATTTCCTTGAGCGCGGCGAGGCGGTCGGAGACGGAACCGCGCTGCGTGTTGGCCGGCACCGGGAGCACGTCGACGGTTTCGCCATCGTCGGCAAAGCGCTGCACGCGGTCGAAGAGACTTTCCTCGGGGAAGGTGCTCGCCGGTTTCTCAGTGTCGACGGCATAGAC
>CAJYKO010000173.1 GCA_913775215.1 uncultured Devosia sp.
CTCGCCCTGCGCCTTGTCCATTTCGGCAAAGCCATAGGTCCAATCGGGATTGACCCGAAAGGCGGTCGAGGCATCGATGACGCGGGTCGTGCCGTTTTCGATGAGCCGCACGCTTTCTTTGGCTGCCTCATCCGGAAGGCAAAGGATCGCGACATCGGCTGCATTGAGGAGGCGCTTGCGCTCGTCCTGATCCTTGCGCTTTTCGGGCGCGATGGAGAGCACTTCGAGATCGCGGCGGCCGGCGAGGCGATCGCGGATCTGCAGCCCCGTAGTTCCAGCTTCCCCATCGATAAAGATCTTGGCGACCATGGTCATGCTCCAAAAGTTTCGCGCTTTAGATGGGCCGCAGCGCCACGCGCGTCAAGCGCCTAGCGCATGGAGGGAATATCGCGCCGTTCGATGACATCTTCGATACCCCCGAGCATGGCCATCCAGCCGCGTTCGGTTTGGGCCAACCAGTCCTCGAACTGTGCATCGAGCGTATTATAGAGCGTAACGACGCTGCCTGGGCCATTGGGTTCGGGTTCGATGATCATTTCAACGATCGCCGGATCCTCAGCCTCGTCCTCATGCACCATCCAGGAAAAGGCGATATTGCCAGGCCGTTCGAGCGCCAGAAACTCACCGAAATGCCGGGCGCGGCTGCCGGTTTGCCCATCGGCCAGCATCAACCTGCCCCCAACGCGCGGCTCGAGCTGCACTTCGGTCAGATTGCCGCTTTCCCCGCTCCGCCGCAGCCAGGCGGCCTGCCAGCGGCGCGCGAGCGCGGGATCGACGAAGGCATCATAGACCCGTTCGGGGCTGGCGCGAAAACGATGCGTCACCTTGGCTTCGATCTTGTCGGACATGCCATCCTCCTTGCTCCTCACGGGTTTCAATGCCGGGACCGGGGGCTGGTTCCGCGCAAGGATTGTCAACTCTTGGCGCTGGTGTCATTGCTCGGTACCGCATGAGACGAGGAGAAAAACTTGACCCCGCATAACCATGCAAAACCTGGCGACTATGCCGAGGCCGTATTGCTGCCCGGCGATCCCCTGCGCGCCAAATGGATCGCCGAGACGTTTTTCGAAGCGCCACGGCTCGTCAATTCCGTGCGCAACTGCCTTGGCTATACGGGCACCTGGAAGGGCAAGCCGGTTTCGGTGCAGGCTTCGGGCATGGGACAGCCCTCGCTCGCCATCTATGTGCACGAGTTGATCAACGTTTATGGCGTCAAGTCATTGATCCGCGTCGGCACCTGCGGCGGGCTCAATTCCAAGGTCAAGGTCCGCGACATCATCCTGGCGCAGGCCGCCTCGACCGATAGCTCTATCGTCAAGGGCCGGTTTGGCGCCTTCAACTTCGCGCCCATGGCCGATTTTGGCCTTCTGCGCGCGGCGGCGGAAAAAGCCGAGGCAAAAAGCCTCCGCTACCATGCGGGCAATATGCTTTCGTCTGACATTTTCTATCATGCCGATGGCATGGCTGGTTACGACAAGCTGCCCGAGCATGGCGTGATCGGCGTCGAAATGGAGGCGGCGGTGCTCTATACGCTCGCCGCCCGGTTCGATGTCCGGGCGCTGACCATCTGCACCATGACCGATTGCCTGATCACGCATGAGGAGATCGACGCCGAAGCGCGCCAGACCTCGCTGCGCGACATGGTCGAACTCGCTCTCGATGTGGCTGTGGAGGCCCAAAAATGACGATTGTTGCTTTTGTTCTCGTCGCGGCTGTGGCGCTGCTGCATGTCTATATCATGCTTCTCGAAATGCTCTGGTGGGACACGCCACGCGGCCAGAAAGCCTTTAACCTTGCGCCCGATTTTGCGCGCAGCACCAAGGTGCTGGCCATCAATCAGGGGCTCTATAATGGCTTTCTCGCCGCCGGCCTGATCTGGGGTCTCGTGCATCCCGATCCGGCGCTGGCCTGGCAGATCAAGATTTTCTTCCTGACCTGCGTTGCTGTTGCCGGCATTGTTGGTGGCGCGACATCGAGCCGGAAGATCGTCTTCATCCAAACCGTGCCCGCCGTGCTGGCGATCCTGGCGGTGGTGTTTGCTTGAGACCAAGCGATGTCATCCCCGCCGATGCGGGGATGACGCGATGACTTTACTCGGCAAGCGCGGCCAGCACATGGACCCAGGAGCGGATGCCGCGGTGGAAGCTGTCGAGGTCGTATTTCTCGTTGGGGCTGTGGATCTGGTCGTCCACATGGGCAAAGCCGATGAGGAGCGTGTCGAGCCCGAGGATCGACTTGAAATCGCCCGCGACGGGGATCGAACCGCCCGAGCCGGTGATTACGGCCTGCTTGCCCCATTCGGCTGAAAGACCATTGAGCGCCTTGCGGAGGAACTCGCCATCGGCCGGCACGGTGATGGCGGGCGAGCCGCCATGAGGGATGAACTCGACCGAGCAATCGGCCGGGATCATCTTGTCGACATGGGCACGGAAGGCGGTGCGGATTTTCTTGGGGTCCATGCCCGACACCAGGCGGAACGAGATCTTGGCTGACGCCTTGGACGGAATGACCGTTTTAAAACCATCGCCAGTATAGCCACCGATCATGCCGTTGATTTCGCAGGTCGGGCGGGCCCAGAGCATTTCAAGGACGGAGCGGTTCTGTTCACCGGCCGGCAAGGAGAGACCGGCTTCGCCGAGAAAGGCCTTTTCGTCAAAGCCAAGACCCTGCCACTGGGCTTTCAGCTCCGGCGAGATTTCAGCGACGTCGTCATAAAACCCGTCGAGCGTGACTGACCCATCCGGCGCGCGGAGGCTGGCGATGATTTCGGCCAGCACCTGATTGGGATTGCGCGCTGCATTGCCGAACATGCCGGAGTGAAGGTCCTTGTCGGCCGCGGTGATGACGATCTCGTCGGCAACAAGACCGCGCAACATGGTGGTGATCGACGGCGTCTGCCGGTCCCACATATCGGTATCGCAAACGAGCGCGATATCCGCTTTGAGCTCCTCGGCGTTTTCGCGCATGAAGGGCGGCAGGTTCTTGCCACCGGATTCTTCCTCGCCTTCGAGCATCAGGGAGACGCGGAGCGGCAGGCTCCCCGTGACAGCCTTATAGGCACGGCAGGCTTCGATGAAAGTCAGCATCTGGCCCTTATCGTCGGAAGCGCCGCGCGCCACGATGATCTTGCGGCCGGCAGCGTCTTCCTTGATCTGGGGATCGAAGGGGTCCGAGTGCCAGAGATTGAGCGGATCGACCGGCTGCACGTCGTAATGCGCGTAAAAGAGCACATGGGGGCCTGCCTGTTCGGGGCCATGGGCAACAACGACCGGATGGCCGGGGGTCGGGCGGGCGCTGGCGTCAAAGCCGAGGCCGTTGAGTTCGCCGGCGATCCAATCCGCCGCCTTCTGGCATTCGGCGGCATAGGCGGGATCGGTCGAAATCGACTTGATGCGCAGGAGATCGAACAGGCGCGAAAGGCTTTGCTCGAGCCCCTGATCGACATGGGCGAGAACGGCATCGAGTTGGGCTTTTTCGGTCATGGCAAGGTCCTGCGGCAATCCGGAATCGTATTTGCCGCACCATGGCGAGCCGGCCCCAGCCTGTCCAGTATGTAGACCGCCGCTTATATTGTCATACTTATTCGACTGTGGTTAGGTCGCCCGACCATTGCCGAAGGAGAGCCCAGCATGGAACGATCCGGCGGCCGCGCGCGCCATTCAGGCGATCTCATTGCCATCCTCTCGGGCCGCAACCGCGCACGGAACCTGCACTCGGATGTGCTCTGGGATCTTGGCTTTGCCATCGTCTCCGGCCAATATCCCGAAGGCTCCATACTGCCGCCCGATATCGAATTGTTGGAACGGTTTGGCGTTTCGCGCACCGTGTTGCGCGAGGCCCTAAAGACGCTGGCAGCCAAGGGGCTGATCGAAGCGCGGGCAAGGATTGGCACGCGCGTGCTGCCGCGCAATCGCTGGAATCTCTTTGATGCCGATGTGCTGGCCTGGCATTTCGAATTGGGGCCGGAAGTCAGCTTTCTCCAGAGCCTTGCGGAAGTGCGTATTGGCATCGAGATCGAAGCGGCGGCCCTGGCGGCCGAGCGGCGCAGCGATGCGCAGGCCCGAGGCCTGCTGGCAACTGTCGAGCTGATGGCGAGCGCAAAGACCCCGGAGGATTTTGCCCGGCACGATCTCGAATTCCACAAGGGCGTGGCCGATGCCTCGGGCAATCCCTTCATGGCCTCGATCAGCGCGCTTGTCGAAATGGCTCTTACCGCGGCCTTCACCATTTCCTCGCCCGTCAATGAGCCCGAAGCCCTGACCCAGA
>CAJYKO010000174.1 GCA_913775215.1 uncultured Devosia sp.
GGCCCGGCACGGGCGCACCATCGGGGCGGCCCACCCAGACACCGATGACGGTCTTGCCATCGAAGCCGAAGGCCCAGGCGTCGCGATAACCATAGGACGTGCCGGTCTTATAGGCGATGCGGCCGGCCGAGCCATTGAGGGGCGGGGGCACGTCGGCGAGGATATCGGCGACATACCAGGCCGAGACCGGATCGAGCACGGGTGCCGCCACCTGCCGCTCGGGCCGCGGGCCGATGCCATCATAGAGCGCCACGGGTATGCCGCCATGACCGATGGCGGCATAGACGGAAACGAGATCGCGGAGTGTAATGCCGACGCCGCCAAGACCCACGGCAAGACTCGGGGCCGTATCGACTGGCAGGCGCGGGTCCGCATGGGCGCGACGAAGACGCGAAACCAGCCGCGCCGGCCCAACGGCGTCCAGCACCACTACGGCCGGGATATTGAGCGATTCGGTCAGCGCATCGTGGATGGTCACGGTGCCACGGCTGAAACCGTCGAAATTGACCGGCACATAGCCGCCGAAAGCGGTAGGGCGATCCTCGATCAGGCTTTGCGGATGGGCAAGGCCAAGCTCGAAGGCGAGGCCATAGATCATGGGTTTGAGGGTCGAGCCGGGCGAGCGGATGGCACGCGTCATGTCGACAAAACCGGCGCTTTGCTGATCAAGAAGACCGGCCGAACCGACGGAGGCGAGAACTTCGCCCGTGTCGATATCGGCCGCGACGACGGCGACGGAGACACGCGGATCGATCAGCCTTGCCCGCGCAGCGGCAAGACGCTCCAGCGCATCCTGCAATTGGCGGTCGAGCGTCAGCGCCACGGTTCGCGCCTCGGGCTCAGCTTTCGTCGCCTGCTCGGCCATATGCGCCGCAAGCATTGGGAAGGCGCGGCGGGCCTCGGGGATGGGTTCGCGCTTGGCGGCCTCGGCTTCTTCAGCGGCAATCGTGCCGGTGGCCACAAGCCGATCGAGTACCTTGTTGCGGCTCGCAAGGGCGGCCACCATGTCGCGATCGGGCCGGCGCGCCTCGGGCGATTGCGGCAGGGCGACGAGCAACGCCGCCTCGGCCGTCGTCAGTCGCGTCGGTTCCTTGCCGAAATAAGCAAGGCTTGCGGCGCGAATGCCCTCGATATTGCCGCCATAGGGGGCAAGGGTCAGGTACAGATCGAGGATTTCGTCCTTGCTGAGATTGGCTTCGAGCTGCTGAGCGTGGACCATCTGCCTGAGCTTGCCATAGGCATTGCGGGTCGGCTGACCTTCGACGAGCCGCGCGACCTGCATGGTCAGCGTCGAACCGCCGGAAACGATCTTCCCGCCGGCGAAGACGAACTGCCCGGCCGCGCGCGCCATGGACGACCATTCTATCCCGTCGTGGTTCGCAAAATTGCGGTCTTCATAGGCCAGCAGCATGTCGATGAAGCGCTTATCGACACCGCTCTTGGTCGCCGGCAGGCGCCAGCGGCCGTCAGACGTGGTGAAGGGGCGGAGAAGCAGCCCATTGCGATCGGTGACGGCGACGGAAACCGGCATGAGCGCGACATTGGGCACGGGCGGCAGATTGGACGAGATCGTCGTGACCCAGGAGGTGAGCTGGATCACCGAGGCGAGCACCAGCACGAAGAGCGAAAAGCCCAGCAGGGTCAGCCGCGCCACCCAGGGGCGCGGCCGTTTGGTCTCGTCTTGTCCGTCCGCCTCGATCATGGACCGCTGGCGGTGATCTCGATGGCGCCGGCGGCGGTATTGGCGCGGAACTCGGGCCGATACATATCTTCCACCGTTGCGCCCGGCAGCACGAAGCTGCCCGGGGTCACCGCGCGCACGAGATAGGCGGTGGTGAAGGTGCCGGGATCGGACGAATAGCGGAAGGCGGCGACATATTGGTCGGTCCGCGATTCCACATGGCTCGGCGCGTCGAGGCTGAGCCAATTGAAGTCCGATGCGCCATCGCCCGCCGAGAGGCTCGGGTTCTCGATTTCGAACCCGGCCGGGAGCGGATCGGCAACCACATATTGGCCAGAGCCAAGATTATCCGGCCGCACGCGCAGCACGACGACGAGCCTGTCGTTTTGGCTCAGCGATCCATCAGTCGGATCGACCGCCGTGCCATCGGGCAGGTAGTAGTCGCGGGTGATGCTGAAACCGTTCTCGCTCGCCTCGGGTGGCGTCGCGGGATAGCCGGTGACAGTCACCTTGGCTTCGGTGTCGGTCTCGGCCTTATTGCCGATTTCGATCGGAGTGAACCCGGTCTCCTCGAAGCGGCGATAGACCTGGCCGGTGAGTGCCTCGCCATTGAGGGTCACAGAGCCATCGGTGGTCGAGGCCCCGAGCGCGGCAGCGGCGAGCAGCGTCCAGCTATCCTCTTGCGTCGAGGTATAGGTGGTGCGATCCCGCATCTTGGCGAGTTGGTTGGAGAGCGCGGTGAGGTCGACGCCCGCGGGCTTGAACTCGGCCGCCAGCGCAAGGACACCGGCGAGATCGCGCATGCGGCTGCCGTAGTCGTCGCGATAGCGGGTGGTGTTTTCGCGGGCACTGAGGCTTTCGAGCGCGGCAGCAAAAGCCTCGCTCGCCCGGCTGGTATCTCCATAAAGGGCGAGTGCGGCGCCGAGTTGTGCCTTGGCCAGTGGCGAACCGAAGGCAGAGAGGCGCGCTTCGAAATAGTAGCGCAGATCGCCCATGGCCACGCGTCCGGCGCGCGCCAGATCGTAGAGCGCATAGGCGATGGCTTCGCCGCCATTGTCGAAGTCGGAAGCATAGGAGAGCTGGTTCGAGAGATTGTCGAGTGCCATCCCCAGCGCCTGCTCGGGCACGGCATAACCGGCGGTCTTGGCGCGGAGGAGGAAGTCGGTCACGAACCCGTCGAGCCAGAAGTCACCGCCATCGAAGGGTCCCCAGAGGCCGAAACCGCCGGCCGAGGTCTGCTTGGCGAGAACGCTGGCAATGGCATCGGTGACGGTCTTGCTAAGCTTGTCATCCTCGGCGACCCCGATCAGGCGGGCGACGTCGTTGAGGTAGAGCAGAGGCAAG
>CAJYKO010000175.1 GCA_913775215.1 uncultured Devosia sp.
GGACCCGTTCGCCTCGCTCAATCCGCGCATGTCGATTGGGCAGATCATTTCCGAGGGACTGATCGTCAACGGCATCGGCGCCAATAGCCGGGAGCGCGTCGATCGGGTGCGGCAGGCGCTGCGCGATGCCGGCATGCCGGACACTATCCTCTCACGGTTTCCGCATGAATTTTCGGGTGGGCAGCGCCAGCGCATCGCCATTGCGCGCGCTATCGCGCTCGAGCCTGAATTCATTCTCCTCGACGAGCCGACATCGGCTCTCGACCTTTCGGTTCAGGCCCAGATCATCGACCTCCTGCGCAAATTGCAGGACGAAAAGGGCCTTTCCTATCTCTTCATTTCGCATGACCTGAAAGTCGTGCGGGCCCTATGCCATCGGGTGATGGTGATGCAGCACGGCAAGATCGTGGAGCAGGGGCCGGTGAATGAAGTGCTCATCAACCCCAAAACCGAATATACGGCGCGTCTGGTGCGTGCCGCATTCGAAATAGCTGCCTGACGACTGGAGTTTATAATGGCAAATCCGAAAATCACCTTCATCGGTGCCGGCTCATCGGTGTTCATGAAGAACATCGTGGGCGATATCTTGCAGCGTCCAGCCCTGGCCGGCGCGCAGATCCGCCTGATGGATATCAATCCGGCGCGACTGGAAGAAAGCGAGATCATCGCCAAGAAGCTCGTTTCCACCTTGGGCGTTTCGGCTACGGTCGAAACCTTCTCGGACCAGCGCAAGGCGCTGGACGGCACCAATTTCGTCGTCGTCTGCTTCCAGATCGGTGGCTATGAGCCTTCGACGGTCGTCGATTTCGAAGTTCCGAAGAAGTACAACCTGCGCCAGACCATTGCCGATACGCTCGGCGTCGGCGGCATCATGCGCGGGCTGCGCACCGTGCCGCATCTGTGGAGCATCTGCGAAGACATGCTTGAGGTCGCGCCCGATGCGATCATGCTGCAATACGTCAACCCGATGGCGATCAATACCTGGGCGATTTCGGAAAAGTATCCGACCATCAAGCAGGTCGGTCTTTGCCATTCGGTGCAGGGTACCGCGGCCGAACTGGCTCATGATCTCGGCATTCCCTATGAGGAAATCCGCTACCGCTCGGCCGGCATCAATCACATGGCCTTCTATCTCAAGTTCGAGCATCGCCAGGCCGACGGCACTTACAAGGATCTCTATCCCGAACTGTTCAAGGCCTATCGCGAGGGCCGCGCGCCCAAGCCGACCTGGAACCCGCGCTGCCCGAATAAGGTGCGCTACGAGATGATGACGCGCCTTGGATATTTCGTGACCGAAAGCTCCGAGCACTTCGCCGAATATACGCCTTACTTCATCAAGGAAGGCCGCGAAGACATCATCGAGAAATTCGGCATTCCGCTCGATGAATATCCGAAGCGCTGCGTCGAGCAGATCGCGAACTGGAAGAAGACGTCCGAGGACTACAAGAAGGCCGATCGGATCGAGGTCAAGCAGTCCAAGGAATATGCTTCGTCGATCGTCAACTCGGTCTGGACCGGCGAGCCTTCGGTGATTTACGGCAACCTGCGCAACAATGGCGTCATCACCTCGCTGCCGCACAATGCGGCGGTGGAAGTGCCATGCCTCGTCGATGATAACGGGCTGCAGCCGACCTATATCGGCGAATTGCCGCCGCAGCTGACGGCACTGATCCGCACCAATATCAACGTGCAGGAGCTGACGGTTCGTGCGCTGATCGAGGAAAACCGCGAGCATATCTATCATGCTGCCATGATGGATCCGCATACGGCGGCGGAACTTGATCTCGAGCAGATCTGGAACGTGGTCGATGATCTGCTGGAAGCCCATGGGACGTGGATCCCGGAATGGGCACGTGGGCCGCGCAAGCAGCGCGTGGCTTAAGGATTTGGGTACGTGAAGTTGGGGCCTCGGTGGAAACACCGGGGCCTCCTTGTTTCGAAGACCTCATGGTGAGGTGCGGAGCGTAGCGTAGCCTCGAACCATGTGGGCGGGAGAGTGGAAGGCTTTTGTGCCACGCCCTCGTGGTTCGAGGCTTTGCTCCGCAAAAGGCCTCACCATGAGGACTACTGAAGCGGAGCGCCTTTAATCGCCCTTGCCTAACAGCTTGTTGAGCATGTCGGCCATGGGGCCGGATTTTGGGACTTCGGCTTGGGGCTTGCTGGTCCGAGCCTGGCGGATGTGGCTTTGGGCTTTGGGGGCTGGTTTGGGGTCTTCGCTGCCCTTTGCCGCGAGCGCCAGCTTGTTCATGAAGCCGGCGTCGTCGCCAGCGAGGAGCATTCCCGCGTGGCGGGCGATGTCGTCGAGGAGGGGATCGAGCCAGGTCTTGTCGGCTTTCGCAAAGTCGCCGAGGACGTGGTGGGTGACGAATTCCTTGCCGGGGTGGCCGATGCCGAGGCGGACGCGTTTGTAGTCGAGGCCGATCTGGGGATCGATCGAGCGCAGGCCATTGTGGCCGCCATTGCCGCCGCCGATCTTGACGCGGACCTTGCCGGGGGCGAGGTCGAGTTCGTCATAGAAGACGATGATGTCTGCGGGTGGAATTTTATAAAAACTCGCGACCTTTTGGACGCTGTCGCCAGACTTGTTCATGAAAGTCTGGGGCTTGAGCAGGAGCACGCGTTCCGAGCCGATCGTGCCTTCGGCGAGAAGACCGGAGTTCTTCGACTTCCAACCGGAAATGCCATTGGCGCGGGCGATGGCGTCGATAGCCATGAACCCGATATTGTGGCGATTGCCTTCGTATTGGCCGCCCGGATTGCCGAGGCCGACGAGGAGTTTCATGGCGCGCTCGTTCTTGGTCCAAGTCTTTGTCTGATCGCGGTCCCCAGCGACAAAACCATTGTCGCTGTGCTGGAAACGCTCGACGAGGGCATAACGCATGAGAAGGGCAAATGAAAAGGGCGACCCGAAGGCCGCCCTGAACACTTGGGAAAAGCTCTGACCGATTACTCGGCGGAGGCTTCGCCTTCTTCGGTGGTTTCTTCGTCATCAATGCTGCCGCCAGCCTTGAGAGCGGACGGCGCAACGACGGTTGCGATGGTCACGTCTTCTTCGTGGCTGTGGTCTTCAGTGCCCTTGGGCAGCTTGATGTTGGAGATGTGGACGGTATCGCCGATGTCGAGGCCGGTGAGGTCAACGGTCACGAATTCAGGGATGTTGTCGGCAGACACGGTCAGGTCGAGCGTGTGGTGGACAATGTTGAGCGTACCACCGCGCTTCAGACCCGGGCTTGCATCTTCGTTTTCGAAGTGCACGGGGACCTGAACGTTGATCTTGGCGCCCTTGGCCACGCGCAGGAAGTCGATGTGGATCGGCTGATCCATGACGACGTCGAGCTGGTAGTCACGCGGGATGACCTTGTGGATCGTGCCGTCGACGTCGAGGTCGAGCACGTGCGACTTGAAGCCACCGGCATAGATGAACTTCAGCGCGTCCTTATAGGCCACGGAAACGGTGACGGGGGGCTTCTTGTCACCATAGATAACTGCGGGAACGAGTCCCTGACGACGAGCTTCGCGAGCGGCCCCCTTGCCCACTCCGTTACGCGCCTGTGCCTTGAGCACTTTATTCTCAGCCATGGAAAGCATCCATTGGGTTGGTGTATGGCGTCATCACAACGGCATACGCGCCCGTCCTCCAGGGGTGACGAGCGCTTCATGGCGTGCGCTATAGCCTAAGCCGGGGGCGGCGGCAAGGAAGCAGGGAAGGATTCCGAAAGCTTTCGCGCCAAACGGCTGCCGACGTGCCGTCGGTCACACTTTCGTCAAAGCCTGGAGTGTTGATGCGCCTCGGTTTTTCGTCATCAGCACTCCGGATTCGATCATGAAACCAACTCTCGTTCTTGCCCTCGCATCTCTCGCGCTTTTTGCCGTTCCAGCCTATGCCGAGCCGAAATTCTCGTTTGGTACCGATGGCGGCGACTATACCAATGATGGCGAGTGCGACGACCCGCGGTTCGAGGGTAGGGGGATGACGACGACGCCCCTTCTGAGCGACGACATCCTCAACGACGCGACCGATTGCGGCGAGGCCTACGCTTCGGGGAAGATCTCGCTGCGGGGGGTCTCGGAAGATGGCGTGCCGGACTTTGGCGACGACAAGGGCGAATATGCCAAGGACGGGGAATGCGACGACATGCGCTTCAAGGGCGCCGGCATGACCTCAACGCCGCTCTTGGAAGACGACATCATGCATGATGCGAGCGATTGTCGCGCGGCGTTTGAGGCGGGGACGATTCAGCTGGTTTTGAAGTAGGGGGCTAGGCCCATCGGGGGTGATCCCTGCGAAAGCGGGGATCCATCTTGAGATCTCAGGATGGGCCCCGGCCTTCGCCGGGGTGACATTCGGTGTGTGTGTGACGCGCTCGCCATTCGAGCTTTGCTCGAATGATCTGTGCTCGAAGCTAGTCGAAAAGACTCGATACGCTCTGTTCGCTGGCGGTGCGGGCGATGGCTTCGCCGATAAGGGGGGCGATGGTGATGCGGCGGATATTGGCGGCCGCCTGGGTGGCGGTGGTGTCTTCGATGGAATCGGTGACGACCAGTTCCTTGAGCTTTGAGGCTGCGATCCGCTCGGAGGCGCCTTCGGAGAGGACGCCGTGGGTAATGTAGGCCGAAACTTCCTTGGCGCCGGCCTTGAGCAGGGCCTCGGCGGCGTTGACCAGGGTGCCGCCTGAATCGACGATGTCGTCGATGAGAATGCAGGCCTGGCCGGACACGTCGCCGATGATGTTCATGACTTCGGAGACGCCGGCACGCGGGCGGCGCTTATCGACAATGGCGAGATTGGCGCCGATGCGGCTGGCGACATTGCGGGCGCGAACCACGCCGCCGACGTCGGGCGAGACGATCATGACGTTCTTGACGTCGTAATTGTCCTTGATGTCGCGGACCATGACGGGGGCGGCGGTCAGGTTATCGGTCGGGATATCGAAGAAGCCCTGGATCTGGCTGGCGTGCAGATCGAGCGTCAGGACGCGATTGGCGCCGGCTTCGGTGATGAGATTGGAAACGAGCTTGGCCGAGATGGGTGTGCGCGGGGCGGATTTGCGATCCTGGCGGGCATAGCCGAAATAGGGGATGACGGCGGTGATGCGACGGGCCGAAGAGCGGCGGAGTGCGTCCGTGAGGATCAACAGCTCCATCAGGTTGTCATTGGCCGGGTAGCTCGTCGACTGGAGGATGAAGGCATCCTCGCCGCGCACGTGTTCGTGGACCTCGACATAGACTTCCTTGTCGGCAAAGCGCTTCACCGTGCAATCGGTCAGGGGGAGTTCGAGGTAGCTGGCGACGGCCTGGGCGAGGGCGCGATTGGAGTTGCCGGTCACCAGTTTCATGTGCGCGATCCCGTCTCAACCGGTCCCAAGGACGGGGACCTTCCAGTTTCGCGGGCAGCTTTAGCGAGTCATTTTTGTGACCGCAACGCCCCTTCGATCACATGCGTAAATTAAGCGTAGTGGTTTGGGACGGTTTTAGGCTGCCGTCACGCTAGACCGATGACTGAAAGCTGGCGTCCGGTGCGGGTCTGCTGGTGCGTCGCGTAGCGATGGGAGAAGAAACGTTTGGGCTCGGCATAGGTGCAGAGGCCGGTTTCGGTGATGCCGGCGAGGCCGAGGGCTTGTGCCTCTTCGGCAAGAAAGAGCGGCAGGTCGAAATGTGGCGTGCCGCCGGGCGGCGTGATGAAGGCGGTTTTCGCCTTCGCGTTTTGATTCAGGACGTCGTCCTTAAACGATTGGCCGACTTCGTAGTTTTCCGCGGAGATGGTGGGGCCGATGGCAAGGAGAATGCGGCGGCGCTGGGCGCCGAGGGCTTCCATGGCGGTGACGGTGTTGGTGAGAATGCCGGTGACGGCGCCGCGCCAGCCAGCATGGGCCGCGCCGATAATGCCGGCATGGGGGTCGACGAAGAGGAGCGGAGCGCAATCTGCGGTGAGAATGCCGAGGAGCACGTCGCCGCGGCGAGTGACGACGGCATCGGCTTCGACAGTCGGAGCGGGTAGGGCGCCTGCTTCGACGGTGACGACGCGGTTGGAATGGACCTGCTTAAGCGTCACCAGTGTGTTGCCGCCGAGAACATCGGCAATGCGGCGGCGGGTTTCTGTCACGGGTTCGGGCGCGTCGCCGACGGATTGGGAGACGTTGAGGCCGGCGAATTCACCAGTTGACACGCCGCCGTGGCGGCCGAAAAAGCCGTGGCGAACGGTGTCCGTGTCCGTGATGGGCTGGACAGTGTGAAATTCGATCATGATGCGAAGCCCGGCGGGGTGAGGCCAGGGGAGTGGGCGCAGAAGACTTTGAAAAGGTCGCCCATCTGGTCTTTGGCCGTGAGGCGTTCGAGCGCTGTGCGGATATCTGAGGCAGAGCCGGGATTGGCGCCGGAGAGGGCGGCGGCGCGTTCGGCGATGCCGAGGCGGGTCAGAAATTCGCCCTGGGTGGCGAGGGGCTGGACGGCGAGGCCGATTTCGCGCGCGACGGCGGCGAGAGCGGCAAAATCGACATGGGCGGAGAGATCGGTTTCACCAGGGGCGTCGAGGACATCTGCGAAAGCATGATTGCGCACGCCTTGCAGCGTGTCGCCGGTCTGGGTGCGCGCATAGCCATAGTCGATGGCAAGGACGCTACCGCCTTGCTTCGCAATGGCCTTGGCGACGCGCGACATGACTTCGCTACCGGCGAAGCAGACCTCGAAGAGGCTATCTTCCTCGGCATTGGCGACGGCGGTCGGCATGGCGTCGTTGGAGATGGGGGTCGGCGCGAGGCCGAAGGCGCGCTTGCCATCGACGAGGCCGACGACGCGCTCATGCCAGCCGTCGGCCTTGCGGACAAATTGGCGGATGGGGAGGGCGTCGAAGAATTCGTTGGCGACGAGGAGGATCGGGCCTTCAGAGAATTGCTCAAAGTTTTCAAGCCATTGCGGCTCGTAGCTTTCAAGTCGATTCCGCTGCTGGGCCGTGAGCGCGGGATTGGTCTCGAACAGTTTCAATTTGAGGCCATCGCGAAAGCCGGGAGCGCGGCAGGCGACGCGCAGGATATCGGCCATGAGCGTGCCGCGGCCAGGTCCGAGTTCGACCAGGTTGAAGCTTTTGGGCTCGTCCATCTGTTGCCAGACATTGACGAGGTGAAAGCCGATGATTTCGCCGAACATCTGGGAGATTTCGGGCGCGGTGATGAAATCGCCGGCGGCGCCGAGAGGGTCGGCGCCCTTGTAATAGCCTTGGGTAGGGTGAGTGAGGCAGAGGCCCATATAGGTCGCGATGGACATGGGGCCAGTGGTCGAAATCTGTAGATCGATCTGTTGCGACAGGGGGAGCGGGGTGGTCATGAATGGCTCCTAGGCACGCAGTTTGTTGGTCGGTCGCGTCAGGGCATAGACGACGAGAATGATGCCGCCGAGAAGGATGGGCAGGCTCAGGAGCTGGCCCATGGTGAGCCAGCCGCCATAGAGATAGCCAAGCTGCTCGTCGGGCAGGCGGATGGTTTCGACGAAGATGCGCGAGAGCGCGTAGCCGATGGCGAAGATGCCCGCGACGAGACCGGGCTTCCGGAGGCCGTAGAAGACGTGGGTTGCGACGCGGATGATGAGGAAAAGGAGGAGGCCTTCCAGGGCAGCTTCATATAGCTGGCTCGGGTGGCGCGGCACCTGCAACGGATCGGTCGGGAAGATAACGCCCCAGGGCAGGGTGGTTGGTGCG
This sequence comes from uncultured Devosia sp., assembly GCA_913775215.1. Classification (GTDB taxonomy): domain Bacteria; phylum Pseudomonadota; class Alphaproteobacteria; order Rhizobiales; family Devosiaceae; genus Devosia. The sequence continues at coordinate 7,691 of CAJYKO010000175.1, forward strand.
CCATAAAGTTCGGCATTGATGAAATTGGCGATGCGGCCGAGGAAAATGCCGATGGTGGCAACGGCGCCGAGGAGGTCCAGCGAGGACAGCCAATAACCGCCCTTGTGGCGCGTGAAGAGGATCGCGGCGAGCATCAGCCCGACCATGCCACCGTGATAGGACATGCCGCCATCGAGCGTGTTGATGATCTCGAGCGGGTTCTGGAGATAGTAGGGCAGATTGTAAAAGAGCACATATCCCGTGCGGCCGCCGATGACGATCGACAGCATGGCCCAGAAGGCGAAATCCCAAATATCCTTGGCGGGAAATGGCGGGGTGCCGCGATACCAGAGGCGCTCATTGCGCAGCAGCAGATAGCCATAGCCGGCGCCGAGGATGACGCCGAAGAGGTAGGCCAGCGCATACCAACGGAGGGCGAAGGGGCCGATGGCAAAAGCGACGGGATCGATATTGGGAAAGGGCAAGGTCTATCCTTCTCCGGCAGGGTGAGTGCAGGGTGGCGGGAAAGCCGTAGCCTTGGCAGGATCGGGTCGCAAGGGGGGAGGCGAAGAAAGGGGGCGGCGCACGTGTCGCCGGCCTAGCCTTTCGTTCGCAATGTCGAGCGGCCGCCGTCGACGCCAAGGATTTGGCCGGTGATCCAACTGGAGGCGTCGGAAAGGAGGAAGTCTGCGGCGGCGGCACTGTCTTCGGCGGTGCCGAGGCGTGGGATGGCGTGGAGTTGGGCGATGGACTTGGCCATGGCTTCGTTTGACGTCAGGGCTTGGGCCAGTGGTGTCGTGGTAAGCGAGGGGGCCACGGCATTGACGCGAATTTTGGGAGCGAGTTCGGCGGCGAGGGCAACCGTCAGACCTTCAATCGCCCCTTTGGCCATGGAGATGGACGCGTGTCCGCTGAAGCCTTGGGCGACGGCGACAGAGGAAAAGAGCACAATGTAGGCGGTGCCCTCATATTGCTTGAGCGTGGGCAAAGCGGCCTGAATGGCGATGGCAGCGCCGGCGGCGTTGACGGCAAAGTCCTTGGCGAAATCGTCTACCGTGAGGCGGGCGATTGGCTTGAGATTTATGGTGCCGACGCAATAGGCGAGGCCAGCGACGGGACCCGCGGCTTGCTGGATGGCTTCGGTGAGCGCGGAAGCGTGGGTGACATCGGCTTCGGCGAAGGTGCCGCCTGTTTCGGAGGCAAGGGCAGCGAGTGAGTCCGGTTTCCGGCCGATCAGATGCGGCGCGATACCGCGGGTCGCGAGTTTTCGCGCCAGGGCGGAGCCAATGCCGCCAGTGCCGCCAACGATGATGATGGTTTGGGTCATCCCGTGTCTCCTTTGATGAGAATACGCTTTCACAAGGCCTTCGGTTCATCCTGAAGGCGCGGCCAATGGTTGCACTGGTCAAGACCGCAGGGGTGGCTTACATTGCAAGCCAAACGCAATTTCAGACGATGGGACTATCATGAGCCAGAGCAGCAGCAGGATTTTTGACGGGCTTGGTCGGATCATGAACGAAGCGGCCGGAGTCGCCGACGGCGTGCGGCGCGAGGTCGAGACCGTTGCCAAGTCGCAGGCGCAGCGGATTGTTGCGGATATGGAATTGGTGAAGCGCGAAGATTTCGATGCGCTGCGTGAGCTGGTGCAGGTGCAGGGCGAAGAGATCGACGCGCTGCGGCAGGAGATCGCTGCGCTGAAGGCTGCCAAGACCGTCTGATCGGGCTTTGACCTGAACCCACGAAACGGCGGCGCCTTGGGCACGGGGCGCCAGCCGAAACTCTCGGGTTAACGAGAGGTTACCGTCTTCCACAAGAGATTGGCTGCTTGGGCGTCAGTTGAACTGCCGGAATCGGAACTGCAGTGTACGGTTTGAGTGTGGACGATTCGAACGCCGGGGGAGGTGTTGGATCGGCTCCGCAAGTGGAGGGGTGACGGCGGATTGTCGTGTCCCAGAGAGCGCCAAACCAGCACGGAACCGGCC
>CAJYKO010000176.1 GCA_913775215.1 uncultured Devosia sp.
CACCGCCGACCCTGACCTTGTCCGCCGCGCTGACCGCATCATGCTCCCCGGCGTCGGCGCCTTCGCCGACTGCAAGGCCGGCCTCGATGCCGTCGCCGGCATGACCGAGGTTCTCGAAGACCGCGTCATCCGTGGCACGACGCCCTTCCTCGGCGTCTGCGTCGGCATGCAGCTTCTTGCCAGCGAAGGCCGCGAGAAAACTGTCACCCAGGGCCTCGGCTGGATCCCCGGCGCCGTCGAAAAGATCACTCCGTCAGATCCAAATTTGAAGATTCCGCATATGGGTTGGAACACGGTGTCCTTCACCCGCTCCCATGCCCTGCTCCATGACATTCCGGATGGCCCAGATGGGCTCCACGCCTATTTCGTGCACTCTTATCATTTTCGCACCGAAGACCCGGCCCATACCGTCGCGACCACCGACTATGGCGGCACCGTCACGGCCTGCATCGGGCGCGATAATGTTTTTGGGACGCAGTTCCACCCCGAAAAAAGCCAGGCGCTTGGGCTCAAGCTGATCGAGAATTTTTTGAATTGGGCGCCGTGATTCCAGCGAACGCCGGATTTGTTCCTCTCCCCCTCGGGGAGAGGGGGCTCGGCGAAGCCGAGTCGGTGAGGGGATCTTGCAACTCTCGCTAATGTTTCCCCCTCATCCGGCGCTGCGCGTCACCTTCTCCCCGAGGGAGAGAAAAAAGAGGCCTTCGCGGCAAAGGAAAAAAATGATCCTCTTCCCAGCCATCGATCTCAAGGACGGCCAGTGCGTGCGCCTGAAACTGGGCGACATGAATCAGGCGACCGTCTTCAACGACGATCCCGCCGCCCAGGCTAAAAGCTTCGAGGACCAGGGATTCGAATATCTCCACGTCGTCGATCTCAACGGCGCCTTTGCCGGCGAGAGCGTCAATGGCGCGGCCGTCGAGCAGATTCTGAAGACCGTGAAATTCCCGGTGCAGCTTGGCGGTGGCATTCGCACGCTCGACCATATCGAAGCCTGGCTCGACAAGGGCCTGGCCCGCGTCATTCTCGGCACCGTCGCCGTGCGCGATCCGGAATTGGTGAAAGAGGCCGCCAAAAAATGGCCCGGCCAGGTTGCCGTCGGCACCGATGCCAAGAGGGGCATGGTCGCCGTGGAAGGCTGGGCGGAAACCTCCGAGCTTTCCATCATCGAGCTTGCCAAGCGTTTCGAGGGCGCTGGGGTCGCGGCCATCATCTACACCGATATCGATCGCGACGGCATTCTGGCCGGCATCAATTGGTCCTCGACGCTCGAACTGGCTCGCTGGACCTCCATCCCGGTGATAGCCTCGGGCGGGCTTGCTTCCATGGACGATATCGAGCGCATGACCCAGCCGGACTATCAAGTCCTCGAAGGCGCCATTTCCGGACGCGCGCTCTACGATGGACGGATTGATTCACGTGAAGCACTCGCAAAGCTAAGGGCTGCGGCATGAGCGCGTCTGGGCCGGCGCGCTTTCCCTGGCTGCGCTATTGCCTCGTGCTGCTCGTCATCCTGTTGATCGCCCTTTTTCCCGTGATCTCGGTCATCATCTCGAGCAGCATTGCCAGCATGAATGGCTGCAATCTCAATGAGGGCGGGGTCAATGTCTGCATGGTCGGTGGCAGCGATATGGGCGATATGCTTTATACGATGTTCGTCATGGGCTGGTTCGGCCTTCTCACCCTGCCGCTCGGCTTTGGCGCGGTAATCGTCTGGATCGTCATCGTCACCACCCACCGCATCGCCTGGGGGCGGCGCCAAAAGGGCATTCAGCCATGAGCCTTAAAACCCGCATCAATCCCTGCCTCGACGTGGCCCGCCCGCGTCGCCCGCAGCGCAGCGAGGACGCGCACAAAAAAGGATGCTGCCGGTGAGCCTCAAGACCCGCATCATACCCTGTCTCGACGTGGCCGGCGGCCGTGTCGTCAAGGGCGTCAATTTCGTCGATCTCATCGATGCCGGCGATCCCGTCCAGGCAGCCATGGCCTATGACGCGGCGGGCGCCGACGAGTTGACCTTTCTCGACATCACGGCGAGCCATGAAGGCCGCGACACGATTTTCGATGTCGTCGCCCGCACGGCCGAACATTGCTTCATGCCCGTCACGGTCGGCGGCGGCGTGCGCACGGTGGAAGACATCCGCAAGCTCCTGCTCGCAGGCGCCGATAAGGTCGCGATCAATTCGGCGGCCGTGAACGACCCCGATTTCATCGCCCGCGCTGCCGACAAGTTCGGCAATCAGTGCATCGTGGTGTCTGTCGATGCCAAGCAGCGGCTCGATGCCAAGGTTGGTGGCGATAACAGGTCCGAATGGGAGATCTATACCCATGGCGGCCGCCGCCCCACCGGCTTGGACGCGGTGGAATTTGCCGCCAAGATGGTCGAGCGGGGGGCTGGCGAACTGTTGGTGACCTCGATGGATCGCGACGGCACCAAGTCTGGGTTCGACTTAAAACTCACCCGCATGATCGCTGACGAAGTCGAAGTCCCGGTGATCGCCTCTGGCGGTGTCGGCAAGCTGCAGGACCTGGTTGATGGTGTTTTGGAAGGCCATGCCAGCGCCGTCCTTGCCGCGTCCATCTTCCACTTCGGCACTTTTACGATTCCTGAGGCGAAGCGCTATATGGTCGAGCACGGAATTGCCATGCGCATGGATGCGAATGCGGCCTGATCGCGCCTTTAGCACAACGTTATTCCCGCGAAGCCGGGAATCCCTTTTCACCGGCTGAGATTCCCGCTTGTTCGGGAAGGACGCGGTGTGAGCGGAGAAGGACTAAAAAGATGACCCTTGAAGATCTTGAAGCCCGCATTGCCCTTCGCGCTGCTGCCTCGCCCGAGGAAAGCTACACGGCAAAGCTGATTGCGCGCGGCATCAACAAGGCGGCGCAAAAGGTCGGCGAAGAGGCGACCGAAGCCGTCATCGCCGCTGTCACCGGTGACCGGGCAGAGCTGATCAAGGAATCGGCCGATCTCCTGTTCCACCTGCTCGTCGTGTTGCGCGCTGCCGATATTCCGCTGAGCCAGGTCATGGCCGAGCTCGATGCCCGCACCGTCCAATCCGGCCTTGCCGAAAAAGCCTCCAGAACGGACCAGAGCTGATGGCGTCACGCCCCCCTGCCCTCGATCCCTATCACCATTTCACCAAGGCCGAGTGGAGCAAGCTGCGCGATGGCGCGCCGATGACGCTCGACCAGGGCGATATCGATCGCCTGCGCGGTCTGACAGATCCCATCTCACTGACCGAGGCCGAAGAGGTCTACCTGCCGATTTCGCGGCTCCTCTCCTATTACGTCGAAGCCATTCAGGGCCTCCACAATGTCCAGTCGCGGTTCCTGCAGACCCCGCATGGGCACAAGGTGCCTTTCATCATCGGCGTTGCCGGCTCGGTGGCGGTGGGCAAATCGACGACGGCCCGTATCCTTCAGGCCCTCCTGTCGCGCTGGCCCTCGACCCCGCGCGTCGATCTCGTCACGACGGACGGCTTTTTGTATCCCAATGCGACGCTCACCGAAAAAGGCCTGATGCAGCGCAAGGGTTTTCCGGAGAGCTACGATCGCGCCCGCTTCGTCAAATTCTTGGGCGATATCAAATCGGGCAAGGCCAAGGTGAAGGTGCCGGTCTATTCCCACCTCGTCTATGACGTCGTGGCGGGTGAGGAGATTGTCGTCGATCGCCCCGACATCCTGATCGTCGAGGGCCTCAATATTCTCCAGCCCGGCGAATTGCCACGCACCGGCCGCCCGATCCTCTTTGCCTCCGACTTCATCGATTTCTCGGTCTATATCGACGCTGACAATGACGATCTCGAAGACTGGTTCATGCAGCGCTTTTTCCGCTTGCGCGAAACCGCGTTCAAGGACCCCACCTCCTTCTTCCGCCGCTTTGCGGAGATGAGCGAAGACGAAGCCGGGACATTTGGGCGCCAAGTCTGGCGCACGATCAACCTGCCGAACTTGGTCGACAATGTTTTGCCCACCAGAGGCCGGGCGGATCTGATCCTCAAGAAAGGGAAAGATCACCTGATCGAGAACGTCAGCCTGAGAAGGGTCTAATACGTCCCCTGCTGCGGCTGGCTCAGCACGATCATATTGCCATCCGGATCGCGTAGCTTTGCCGTCTTGAAAAAATCCCCGATCGATTTGGCGACTGGCTTGATCCCATACATGTCGAGCCTGCCCAGCTCATCGGCGATGTCGTCGACGATCAGCATCAGAACGCTGGCGCCGGCCCGGTCGGCATCGGTGGCCACATGCACCCAACTTCCGCCCGGAAGCTTCCATTCGGCGACATCGGCCATGGGCCGTGCATCGGCCTTTCGGCCGAAAAGATACTCGTACCAGACGAGCGATTCCGAGAGGCTCTCGACAGCGATGCTGGCCAGCGCATTTGAAATGGTCATTGCGGGTCCGTTTCTGCTTCGGCCACTAAGTTAAGGTTTTGTGGCAAGTGTGTCGATTGGGCTCGACTTGCCCAATCGCGCCAGAGAGTTGGCGGTTGGGCGTGGCACTGATATAGGCGTTCTCGACGAATTCGGGAGACCGGGCATGACAGAGCTCAGAACCGTGGTTGCCGGTGCCGGCGGCCGTATGGGCGGCGCCAATATCAGGGCAGTGGCCGCAAGCCCCGGCCTTAAACTGGTTGGCGCAGTGGATCGGCCCGGTGCCAGTTCTATCGGCAAGGATGCCGGAACGCTTGCCGGTATCGACGCTTTGGGCGTTACCGTCACCGACGATATTTCAGCCGTCCTCGATCATGCCGATGTCATCATCGACTTTACGGCGCCCGCTGCAACCGTGGCACTTGCCAAGCTTGCCGCAACCAAGGGCCTTGTCCACCTGATCGGCACGACTGGATGTTCCGAAGCTGACGATTCCGAGATCGCGGCTGCTGCCGCTGCCGGGGCTCGCATCGTCAAATCAGGAAACTTTTCGCCCGGCATGGTCGCCCTCGCCGTCCTCGTGGAAAAGGCCGCCCAGGCGCTGCCCGACTACGACGTCGAGGTTTTGGAAATGCACCACAATCTCAAGGTCGACGCCCCGTCAGGCACGGCGCTCATGCTCGGTGAGGCTGCCGCAAAGGGCCGCAATATTTCTTTGAAGGATCATTCGGTC
>CAJYKO010000177.1 GCA_913775215.1 uncultured Devosia sp.
GAGATTTGCTCGGCATCCCGCCGCCCCATCTGCACGACTTCGGCGGGCACGAGCTGGTCATAAACCACCACATCGGCCTGCTGCAGATAGCGCTGCGCCCGCAGCGTCAGCAGATCGGCCGATCCCGGCCCTGCCCCGATCAACCACACGACGCCAGCGCCGGACCCGGTCGCGACGTGGCTCTCCAGCAACTTAAGCGCTTCAGTTTCGCCCTGCCCCTGTGCCAAAGCGCGCTCGACGGCGGGCGCGGTCACCAGATCCTCGTAATAGCGCCGGCGAGCCGCGCCATCGTGAATCAAGCTCTCAACCTTCTGGCGTAAACCACCGGCTAGACCAGCGATTTTCCCGATCCCGGGCGAGAGCAGCGCCTCGATCTGCGCGCGCACCAACCGTGCTAAAACCGGGGCATCGCCTTCGCTCGAAATCGCCACGCTCAACGGCGCCCGATCGACGATGGATGGCGTATAAAAATCGCACTGGCCGGGAACGTCGACGACGTTGAGGGGGATGTTCAGCCGCCGAGCCTCGGCGGCAGCCAGTTCGCCATCCGGACCTTCGTCGGCCACAAAGACCAGCGCCGCGCCGTCGATGTCGCCTCTAGCGAGCGGGCGCTCGAAAACGGTGAGATCATAGCCAGAGAAATCTGTCTCAACCCGGCGCGCATAAATCTCTATAGAAGCAGTCGTCTTAGCGACTAACCGGACTTTGTTCAGGGCCTCGTCGGTGCCGCCGACGATGATGATGCGTTTGCCCTTGACCTTGTAGCTCAACGGAAATGTGTTGAGGCGTGTCATAACTGTCCTATTCCAATCGTGCGCCAAAATAGTCGCGTGTAGGGGATCGGAGCAAGGCGTTGAAATTCAATCGCTTTTATATTTCCCTTGGCAGGGCTACCTTAGAATGACGCCAAGGAGGAATGGCGGTGGCAGGCAAAAAAGTGCGGCCAACCGCCTTTGTGCGCAAAGCTTAGGTTGCCTGGTGGCTCAACCCTGCCGCGTCGGCACGTGTACAACGAGCCCGTCGAGATCGTCCTTGACCTTGATCTGGCAGGACAGCCGGCTTGCATCCTTCACGTCGAAAGCGAAATCCAGCATGTCTTCTTCCATCATCGAAGGCCCGCCGACGGTTTCGCGCCAGGCGTCATCGACATAGACATGGCAGGTCGCACAGGTGCAGGCGCCGCCGCATTCCGCGACGATGCCAGGCACGGCGTTGATGATGGCTGTCTCCATCACGGTCGCGCCGTTCTCCGCTTCCGTCTCGATGCGTTCGCCGCTTGAAGTAACAAAGGTGATCTTGGTCATGGGGACCTTTTAGGCTTGCTGTTGTCTCCGGATATAGACCTTCGGGGCTGGGTTAGGAAGGCGCGAGGACGAATAGCAGCCCTTCTTGTACCCAAGCCCCCCTTACCCGTCTCGCGACTTGCGCGATCCACCGTCTCGCCAAGCTGGACAGGGATAAGAAGAGGTCGCCGCCTTCAAAAGAACCGGCCCATTCTTCTCCCCCTCGGGGAGAAGGTGGCGCAACGCGCCGGATGAGGGGGATGCCGAGGTATCTCCAGATATTCTGGCAGCCTCTAAAACCCCAGCAACCCCTCAAGATAGTGCCGCTCGATCCCGAACATGGTCTTGACCTCGGCCACCTTCTTTAGCGCCGCCTCTCGCGGGCCCGCCTTGCCTTTCTGCGCCACGATCAAATTGTTCTTCGGCGTATGCGCATCCGAGACAAACTCGAACACTTTCGTCCGATAACCCGAAGCCTCGAGCAGCAGCGACCGCAACCCGTCGGTCACCATCTCAGCCTGCTTTTCCATGAACGTGCCATGGCGCAGCAAGAATTCTAGCCGATTATCCGAGGCCCCCGCCTCCATTTGCCGCCGCACCTGCTTATGGCAGCATGGCGCCACGGCGATCAGTTCGGCACCCGCTGAAATGCCTTTGAAGATGGCATCGTCCGTTGCCGTGTCGCAGGCATGGAGCGCGATGACCGCATCGGCCCCGCTTGCATCATAGTCGAGGATCGAGGCCGGCACGAAGCTCAGCCCCGCAAACTCGCTCTTCTCCGCCAACCGATTGCCATCCTCGACGAGTTTTGGGCGCATTTCGACGCCGACCACCTCAACCGCTTTGCCTTCGCTCTTTAGATAGTCGAACAGCGCAAAATCGAGATAACCCTTGCCCGCGCCCATATCGACAATGCGCGGCGTCCTAGCCGCTAGCTCATGAATCAAAGGCGCAAAAATCTCGACCATCTTATTGATTTGTCGAAACTTATCCTGCGACGCCGCCAGCACCTTCCCGTCCGCGCCGGAAATGCCGAGCGCCTGCATCCAGACCTTGTCGCCCGATGCCAGCGGCCGGTTCTTGGCCCGATCATGCCCGCCCTGCACTGCTTCTCGTCCGGCAACCTCGGTCTTTTTCAGCCGGAACTTGTCGCCCTGCCGCTCGAATTGCAGATCGAAATCCACGGTCTCGAGCCGGGCACTGCGATACGCTTTCATCAGCCCGTCACGGACAAGGCTCATGGCTTCGTCGATGATCAGATTTTTTGTGATGTCGCGGGTTTTGTAGCGGAAGACAAAACTCATCCGCTCGCCGGCCTTGAGCGTCACCTTCCGCGCCTCGACGCTCTTCAGATCAACCTCGGCGCCATGATAGCCTCCGAGCTTGAGCTTGGTGATCGACCCGTCGATAAAGCCGGTCTGCAGCGCGAGGACAAATTCCTCTATGCGATCGGGCGCGCTCAATGCCGTTCCTTGGTGGTGAGGAACTTGATTTTTGGCCAATCCTGCTTGGCCCGATCCGCCCACCACGCATTCTGCGCCAAAAAGACCGGCGCATTGGCGCGGTCCTCGGCCATATTGGTCTTCTGCGCCGCAATAAAGCGCTTCAGCTCATCCGGATCATCGCTCTCAACCCAGCGCGCCACTTCAAAACCCATGGGCTCAAAGGTAATCGGCACGCCATATTCCTTGGCGACGCGGCTCGCCAGAACTTCGAGCTGCAACTGACCGACGACTCCCACGATCCAATCCGCACCCACCATGCGGCGGAACACCTGAGTGACCCCTTCCTCGGCAAGGTCGGACAGGGCCTTCGACATCTGCTTGGTCTTCATCGCATCGGTCAGGCGCACGCGACGGATGATTTCCGGCGCAAAGTTCGGAATGCCCGTCACATTGATCGTCGCGCCCTCGGTCAGCGTATCCCCCACCGACAGCGTTCCGTGATTGGGAATGCCGACGATGTCGCCGGCCACGGCCTCCTCCGCCAGCTCGCGATTATTGCCGAAGAAGAACATCGGATTGGCCACAGCCATATCCTTGCCCGACCGCACATTCTTTAGGCGCATCCCGCGCGTAAAGGTCCCCGAGCAGAGGCGCACAAAGGCAATACGGTCGCGATGATTGGCGTCCATATTCGCTTGCACCTTGAACACAAATCCCGACACCTTCTTTTCGTCCGGCGCAATCGGCGCTGGCAGCGCCGGCTGCGGTCGCGGCTCGGGACCCCAGTCGCCCAGTGTACGAAGCAGCTCCGCCACGCCAATGCCCTTGAGTGCCGAGCCAAACAGCAC
>CAJYKO010000178.1 GCA_913775215.1 uncultured Devosia sp.
AACGCGCTCAACGATCGCGAGAAGCATATCCTTGCCGAGCGGCGCCTGGCGGAAGATCCCAAGACGCTGGAGGAGCTGAGCCCGGTTTATGGCGTATCGCGCGAGCGCGTCCGCCAGATCGAGGTGCGTGCGTTCGAGAAGCTGCAAAAGGCGATGATGCGCATCGCCGGCGAAAAGCGGCTGCTGGCGGCCGCCTGAGCATGACTAGGGCTCCCGTAGCCGCAAGGTTGACGGGAAGCCCTTTTTTTGGTGTGGCAAGCACCAAGCCCAGTATCCCACCGCTTTCACAAATTGCTCGGCATCGCGACAAGACACTGCAAGCGCCCGTCAGTCAGGTCAGAACGGGCTTTTCATCCTTTGCCATTCGTCAAATACCGTAGTGCGGTCGGCCGGACGTACCGCCATCACTTGGCGTATAAATGGTAGATTGGCATCGAAAACCGGCACTTGCCAGACGGCTTCGCCCCGTGCCGAAAGCCACGCCTTCACGATCCACAACAGCGCGACCTCATGGCGCCCGTCGAGAATCCGCGCCGCCAATAGTGGCGCAAAGGATGATGGCAGAGGATGTCGCGCCAAGGCTTGGGCGGCAAAGGCCGAATTGCGGTCCTCAGGCGCATCAAGCAGCACGAGAAGCGGTGCGAGATGGTCGGCATCGTGGGTCAGCGCAAACAGTGTTTCGCGGCGGGCGGCCTCGAAGGCCACGCCATGAGCAGCATCCGCCATTCGTGCCGCGTCCAGCTTGGCAATCGTCGCGGCGTCACCAATAAGCCGCAAACCATCGAGATCAGTCGTATCCCCCTCAACACCACGTGCCTCCATCATCACGCGTGCACGGGTAAGCTCGTCGTCGCTCATGCCCTCAAAATGAAAGGGGAAATAACCCTCCGCCTTGTCACGCCCCTTCGCATGGAACTGCGCGATGAAAGCCGGCCACGTCACTGCCAATCCCCTGAGTCCGGCAAAACAATCTTCTCCTCAAAACTGGTGATCCGGCCCGAGACTTTACCTGCTTCAACTTCAGGCAGTTCATATTTCCGAAAGATATAGCCGCCGCCCGCCCTGCTGGGGGATTGCAGCGCCTCGACATCGCCGCTCAATCCCCGTGTATAGCGTGCCGACGTCCTTCCCCATACCTGCTCTCCGCCCTTGTCCCACGGCATAGCGTTGTTGAGATGGTCCCAGTCATCAATTACGCGCCCGCCCGGCGTTCCCTCAAGCGTCGTACCACCATGAGCCTTGGCATATTGCCCCGCCGCCACTTTATTGCCAGACCATAGGAAGCCACGCTTGCCCTCGGTCGAAACATCCAGCCGTCGAACGACGCCATCAACATCGCCTGCATCGACATGGCGAGTTAGAATGGAACGGGCTTCGTCGATACGGCCCTCTTTGGAAAGGGCGGAAATTCGCGAACGATCATGCGCGATGCTGCCCTCCCGGGCCAGCTTCGGGCCGGAAACGACCATTCCCATGCCGACCAGCCCCTGGAGCAGATCACGATAACCCGGACCGATGGCGTCACCAACCAGGCCGACGCCTTCCACACCGACATATCCCGCCGCTCCGATCGCGGCAAAGGTTCCGAAGGCCGCCGCCATCGCCATCGCCGCGAACACGCCCGCCCCAACTAGGCTGCCGATCCCCAGTATCTGCAATCCAGATCGCGTCCAAGACTCCAGGTCAAAAACGAACCCGGTCTCTACCGTTTCGCCGCCTATGAGGACATTGGAGGATGCACTTTTGATGTGCGCGCCACATGTCAGCTTCGATTTCAGCCGGGAAGCGGGTTGGCCGTTGATGAAAACAGTTGCCGACCCTTCGCGCACAATGACAGATCCCGGCCATGGCGGATGATTGAAGGGCAGACCATTGCAACTCGAGGCACTGGAAAGTTCGGCACATATGGCTGCGCGGCTGTTCACGAAAACGTTGGATGAGCCAACCGCCAGCACACCCGTTGTCGGTTCTGGCAGATTGAAGATCGTCTCCAGGCCCGACGCGATCTGATCGCCCGCCAAACCGCCCCCCGCAACCGCGCCAGCGATCGCGACTGCGGCAAGTCCCCCCGTAAGAGTCATCGCACCCACAACTGCGATGCCAGCGGCCACACCGACAAGCGCCCCGCCAACCATTGCGAGCATCCCGTAACCATGGGCGATCTCGTCATCGATGCGAGCGGCAGGTTCCATCGTCATCGCGTCAGACGCTTTTTTAGATGCGCATCATGGGTAATGGGCGGCGGCGGCCGACGCGTCGAAATTCAGGCTCGCCATCACCCTGCGCCAATCATTTTCATGATATCCGATCTCTGCGGGCGTCGCCGTGAGCGTGCAGATAATCGCCATGAAATCAGCATCGAAAAAGACCTGCCGCAAATGCACTGTGCGGCTATCCTTCTCGAACTGGAACTCAAGCCAGGCAGCATCGCGCTCATTCGCGTGAAACAACTCCCGCTTCAGTTCGCGATAGCCGGGCAGGCTACGGCTAACGGTGTTGGCCTGCTTCTCGAAATATACGGCAAAGGGTATAACGCCCTTGCCCGGGTCTTTCGTCATAACGAAACTGGCCTCGCCGCCACCGCCTGGCACAGGCGGTAGGCGAAATGCTACGATCGACTGATCGTGCCAATGGTCTGGCACATCGAATGTGGCCACACTTGTGCGATAGATTGACATCATAGCCATCGTGGTATGATCACACGCCAAGTACAAGGCCTTTGGGCGTCTAGGCAGGCCGGGCTATGAGCGGCAAGGGATATAGCAAAAAGGGCCCCGGCTTTCGCCGAGGCCCTTTTCCATTCCGCCTTTCAGCAAAATCACCGGATCGGCGAGTTCGGGTCCAGCCGCATGTCCAGATACCGGTCCACCGACCCCATCAGCTCGGGCATTTCATGCTCGAAGAAGTGGTTGGCCTTGGGAATGGTGTCGTGATGGATGGTGATGTGCTTCTGGGTGCGCAGCTTGTCGACCAGCTTCTGGGTCGCCGCCGGGGTGGCGACCTCGTCGGCCTCGCCCTGGATGATGATGCCCGAGGAGGGGCACGGCGCCAGGAAGGTGAAGTCGTACATGTTGGCGGGCGGCGCGACCGAGATGAAGCCGCGGATTTCCGGGCGGCGCATCAGCAGCTGCATCCCGATCCACGCGCCGAAGCTGACCCCCGCGATCCAGGTGGTCGAGGCTTCGGGGTGGAAGCTCTGCACCCAGTCGAGCGCCGAGGCGGCGTCGGACAGTTC
>CAJYKO010000179.1 GCA_913775215.1 uncultured Devosia sp.
CCGGCTATTCGCCGGCGATCCGCTTTGCACCATCGGCGCCCACACCGTGCACCACTATGAGCTGGCAAAACTTTCTGCCGACGATGCCCGCCGGGAAATCTCCCAATCGGTCGACGTGATCGAAGCCCAGTTCGGCTTCCGTCCCCAGCACTTTTCCTATCCCCTCGGCGGCCCGCTTTCCTGCGGCCAACGCGAATTCGATATGGCCCGCGACCTCGGCTTCAAAACCGCCGTTACCACCCGCCCCGGTGGTCTTTATCCACACCACTTGCAGACCCCCACAGCTCTGCCACGTGTCTCCCTCAACGGCTATTTCCAATCCCGCCGATACGTCGACATTTTCGCCAGCGGCGGCTTGTTCACCGCTATCGGCAAGCTGACGGGCTAGTCGTTAAGCCCGCTCGTCCGGCCGCGCCATCCAGCGAATGATCCACATCGCCGGAAACACCCAGCCCATCCCCGCGACGATAAAATAAAGGATCAGCACCAGCCCCGGCAGCCCCTCGGGGAACGTCAGATAGATCGACGTCGCCAGGCATGCCCAGACGAAAATAGAGATCACGCAGAGGAAAGCGCCGATCAATTTGCGGGTACGTTGGGTCATGTGCGGCATCTGGGCTGTTGCGACGGAGCGAAGCGGGGATTACCACTCCGCCAGCCCCATCTATACCGGAATATCACCGTGACCACCCAGCACAATGCCGCACCGGGCCAGATCAGCTACGCCAGCGACCTCTTGCGGCCCGTCCGCATCTGGCTCTATGCGCTCGCGAGCTTCGTCCTGTTGATCGTTGTCGTCGGCGGTATCACAAGGTTAACGGAATCGGGCCTTTCGATAACCAGTTGGAAGCCGATCTCCGGCATCATTCCGCCGCTCAACGACGCGCAGTGGCAGGCCGAGTTCGACGCCTATAAGCAGATCCCGCAATACACCGTGCTCAATTCCTGGATGTCGCTCGACGACTTCAAGTACATTTTCTTCTGGGAATGGCTGCATCGTCTGCTGGCGCGCACCCTGGGCCTGATTTTCATCGTGCCCTTCCTCGTTTTCCTTGTCCAAAAGCGCCTGTCGCGTCAGTTGGCCTGGCCGCTCTTCACGCTCTTCATTCTCGGCGGCTTTCAAGGCCTTCTCGGCTGGTGGATGGTCTCTTCGGGTATTTCCGAACTGACTTCGGTTTCCCAGTATCGCCTCGCCGCCCATCTCACTGCTGCCTCGCTGCTCTTTGTCGCGCTGATCTATGTCGCCCGCAGCCTCGAACCGGGCAGGGTGCTCGGCCGCGTTACGCGCTGGCATCTGATGACCGGCGTCATTCTCGGCGTGTTGCTGATCATCCAGATCGGGGCAGGGGCCTTCGTCGCCGGTCTCGATGCCGGCATGGGCTACAACACCTGGCCGCTGATGGACGGCGCGATAATCCCCAGTGGCCTTCTGGTCATGGACCCCGCCTGGCGCAATTTCTTCGAAAATGCCCTGACCGTGCAGTTCATCCATCGTTGCATCGCCTATGGCATCACAGCCTATGTCGCCTATCTGATCTGGCGCCGGAACAAGGATGGCGGCTTCGGTGGCGTCCATGGCTGGCTGCCGCGCATCGGCTTCCTGGTCCTGCTTCAGGTTGTTCTCGGTATCGCGACGCTTCTGACCCATGTCCCGATCTCGCTCGCCGTGGGTCACCAATGCCTCGCCTTCATGCTCGCTGGCGCGACCTTCGGGTATCTTGCCGATATGCGCCGCGTGCGGTGACCAGCATGGAAGAAATGCGGTATTATGATACCGCATTTCTAACCCATTGATTTTGCTGATCTAAATCAGCCCTATTGACGACCGATAGAATCCCCCCTAAACGAGCCGCCGAACATGCCGTTTTCCCTTGTTTGGGAGCATGGCATCCCAGTTTTTTCTAGGGAATTCCAACAATGACCACTTACTCGGCAAAACCGAGCGAGATCGAAAAGCAGTGGATCCTCATCGACGCCGAAGGGCTTGTCGTGGGTCGTCTGGCTTCGATCATTGCTTCGCGTCTGCGCGGCAAGCACAAGGCCACTTTCACGCCTCACATGGACATGGGTGACAACATCATCGTCATCAATGCCGACAAGGTGAAGCTGACCGGCCGCAAGCTCGACCAGCACCGCTTCTACTGGCACACCGGCTATCCCGGTGGCATCAAGGACCGCACCGCTCGCGAACTGCTCGAAGGCCGTTTCCCGAACCGCGTCCTCGAAAACGCCGTTCGCCGCATGATGCCGGGCGGCCCGCTGACCCGCGCTCAGCTCAAGAACCTCCGCGTTTACGCCGGTTCCGAGCACCCCCACGAAGCGCAGAACCCGAGCAAGCTCGATGTCGGCGCTATGAACCCCAAGAACGTCCGGGTGAAGTAATATGGCTGAAACCATCAACTCCCTCGAAGCCCTGGGCACTTCCGCTGCTGCTCCCGCTGCCTCTTCGGCTCCGGTTCACGTGCAGAAGCTCGATTCCCTCGGCCGCGCCTATGCCACCGGCAAGCGCAAGAACGCCGTTGCCCGCGTCTGGATCAAGCCGGGCAAGGGTAAGGTGACCGTGAACGGCCGCGAATTCGCGACCTATTTCGCGCGTCCGGTTCTCCAGCT
>CAJYKO010000180.1 GCA_913775215.1 uncultured Devosia sp.
GCACGAAGCAGCGCATCCGGGCCGAAACCTTCGCCGATCATTACAGCCAGGCGCGGCAGTTCTTCATCAGCCAGATGCCTATCGACCAAAAGCATATCGGCAATGCCCTAGTATTCGAGCTGTCGAAGGTGGAGCGAGTCGATATCCGCGCGCGCGCTGTCTCTCACCTGCGCCTGATCGACGAGGGGCTGGCGGCCACGGTGGCCGATGGCCTGGGTCTGGACCTGCCCGAACCGGCAAAGGCCGCAAAGCCCACTCGCGACCTGCCGCCCTCGGCCAAGCTGAGCATCCTGTCCAACGGCCCGCAGGACTTCAAGGGGCGCAAGATGGGCATCCTGCTGACCGACGGCAGCAGCGCCGATTTGTTTGCTGCCTTGACCAAGGCGCTGGAGGCAGAAGGCGCCTTGTGGGAGGTCGTCGCACCCAAGATCGGCGGCGTAACGCTCGATGATGGCACGAAAGTCGCCGCCAAGCAGAAGATCGATGGCGGCCCCTCGGTGCTATACGATGCGGTGGCGGTCCTGCCGTCCGAGGCTGGCGCAGTTCTGCTGGCCAAGGATGCGACGGCCAAGGACTTCGTCGCCGATGCCTTCGCCCATCGCAAATTCATCGGTCACAGTGACGCCGCCAATGACCTGTTCCAAGCCGCTGGGGTGACAGATCGAGACGAGGGATTTGTCAGCCTCGCCAAGGCCAAGGATGCCAAGACCTTCGTCAGTCAATGCCGCGCGCTGCGCGTCTGGTCGCGAGAGCTGAACGTGGACCTCGATGCAGCGTCGCTTCAGTCGGCGTTATAGCACTGCAGGGGACGGGAAGGTCTACTGCACCTTCCCGTTCATCACATCGTTCGGACAGGCGACTGCGTTCCGGGGGTCGATGTGGAGGACGCTTTGGAGTTGGCCGGCCGAACGGACGTCCAACGCGACCCAGAAACGGCCGCTTAAGGCTGCCAAGCCGCTTAACGCTTTCTGCCATTCGTTAATACGGCAGATAACGCATCATCCGCGATCACGCTGGATGGATGAATGCCCGGCGTGGGTTAAAGGCAAAGCATTTCTCGGTGCAAACTATGCTGAGACTGCCAGCCTGCTACTGAGTGAGAAGCGCAATGCCCGTGAATGATTCCATTGGGCCGCCCCTTCCAACGGCGGAAGAAAAGGCGCTTCTGATCGAAACTATCGGAATGCTTGGTATGCCTTTGCCAAAACCACCGGCAATTAGAGATGAAGGCGGCCCTGAATCTGTGCCATTGCCCTTTAATCCAAATCCTATGCCCATGGCAGACGGAGCAGCAACCGGATTGAATGACCGCTAGTGAGTGTTTGGGTTTCCCTGTCCTAACGCCGCAGCAAACCGCATTGCCGTCTGCACGCGCGCTTCCGCCCCGGTTCATGTGGGACGGAGGCATTTAGAAGCGTATAATGGCTGATAGATCGGCCGTCAGAACCGATGCGATATTCCGACGAATGCTTCGACGTCGGGTGCGGCTTTGTTTAAACCGATGTTCGTGCCGACGTCGAATTGCGTATTTTCATTCGATTGCCACGATAATGCCAGACTGCCCAGGGCGGGAGTGCCACGCACTGTTCGATCCGGATCGTCATCGCGCGTGATCCGCGCGCTGAGATCGGCTTTCAACGTCTCGCTAAAAGCATATTCGATCTCGGCCGCGCCGCCGTACAGTGCATGGCGACCCTCTCCGCTGTCGTTCACCGCCGCGGATACAGTCGGGGTAAGCTGTAGCGAGATCGTCTTGGACGTACGGTAGGTGACCGGAAGCTGGAATGTTGCGCCCCAGTCTCCCGCACCGATCGGCTGGCGCCCCACCGGGAGCAGCGCCGTAGCGATGCTGGATATGGCCAGTCCCGTATCGCCCTTGCGCTCGACAATCGATGTCTTGATCCCGATGGTAGCGTCTCCGACCCGGCGGGCCCGCATCACGGCGGCATCGGTATCGCGATCACGCTGAAACCCGAACGGCGTCCATCCCAGCCGAAGCTTGGTTTTCCCGCCAATACCATAGCGGATCAGGGTGTCTGCGATCAGCACCGTGTCGATCCTCTCGCCATCGCGCCGCTCGAGCGTCCAGTCCCCCAGTCCCGTTTCAATCTGCAGACGGCCTGGCGCCGTGATGCAGGCGCTGGTCGTCAGGCCAGGGCGCTCGCTGCACAGCCGGTCCACGTTGCTGTTCTGCGCCATCGCCGCCACCGGAACGCACGCCATGATGCCAGCCAATGCCCTGATAAAATTTTGCATTATTGCCCCCTCTTTCGAGCGGCGTAGCGCAAAGGGACCACCCGTACTATGGCCCATCACGCATCTCCCTCGGCCTAACCAAACCTCTGAAGGGAAAGTTGCAAAGCCGGTCGTGGTTTGAACGGCCCGAAGACCGGTGCAGGAACCAAGCCCACGGCCGAGAGCAGAATGAATAGTCTGCGACCGCTGCCGGTGCGCCTGTACGTTAGCGGCTATACGTCGGGAAGGATTTGACGAGCCAGCCCCCAACCGGCGAGGGCGGGGCTGGCGGCGCGGCGCAGAAGCCTGTCCGCGTCGTGCAGCGTCCATGCGCCCGCCGTTTCGATTTTTCGCAGTTCGGCCCATGATATCGGTGTGGCAACCGGGGCATTTTCCCGTGCCCGGACCGAATAGGGCATGATCGCGGTGCTGCCACGCTGGTTGCGGAGCCAGTCGATGAAGATACGCCCGGACCGCTTCGATTTGGCCATCGTGGCCACGAAGCGCGTCGGATCGGCCGATGCGAGCGCTTGCGCAAACCGTTCGGCGAAACTCTTTATTTCCGGCCAGTCCGCCTTGGGCGTGAGGGGTACGATAACGTGGAGACCCTTGCCGCCGGACAGCATGGGAAAGCTCGTCAGGCCGAGCGCCGCCAGTTGCTCTTTCAGGTGCTCGGCAGCCGCCCTGGTGTCATCGAATGCAAGCCCTTCGTCGGGGTCCAGATCGAACACCATCCGGTCTGGCATCTCGACTCCAGACACCATCGAACCCCAGCCATGGAATTCGATCGCGCCCATCTGTACGCAGGCGGCCATCCCGTCACTGTCGTCGACGTAAAGATAATCGTCGGCGTCGCCGTCCTTGTCATGGATCGATACCCGGAGGACATGATCACCGAAGCTGCCTGCGTCATGTTTTTGGAAAAAGCATTTTCGCCCTCGCCCCTGCGGGCAGCGGACGAGACTGATCGGACGGTCGCGCAAGAACGGCAGCATCAAGGGGGCGATCGTGGCGTAATAGTCGGCAAGATCGCCCTTGGTGACGCCGCTTTCGGGAAAGACGATCCGACTGCGATGGGTGATGGCGACGCCGGTCGTCGCCATCGGGGCCCGGGCAGAGACGGTCGTTCGCCGATCGTCGGCCAGCCCGACGAAGCTGGCATGGCGCAGCAGCCCATCCGGTGTCAGTTCTGCATAGGCAATGTCGGCGGATAGACTGGGCGTTACCCAATGGGCGCCTTTCACCGCCGCCTTTGGCGCGACGACCGTTGGCGTCCGTCGCTCGATCCGCTCCAATTTGGCGCGCAGCGCCTCCATCGTTGCCTGATCGAACCCAGTACCGACCTTGCCGGCAAAGACGTAACTGTCTGCCCCCGCCCGCCCCAGCAGCAGTGATTTAAAGCCGCGGCGCTTGTCAGACGGCAGCCAGCCGACAATCGCAAATGCATCGCGCGTGACGCACTTCACCTTGGTCCAGCT
>CAJYKO010000181.1 GCA_913775215.1 uncultured Devosia sp.
GCCGCCACCGCTGTGCGCGGCATTTCCGAGAAGATCTCGGCCTTGCCGTTACGGATTATGACGATTTCTTCGAGCCGCAGGCCGAACTGGCCCTGGAGATAAATTCCCGGCTCGATGGAGAAGACCATGCTTTCGTCGAGCACGGTTTCGCTGGTGCCGGTGATGTAGGGGGCTTCGTGGACGTCGATGCCAAGGCCGTGGCCTGTGCGGTGGAGGAAGTTAGGGCCGTAGCCCGCATTGGTGATGACGTCGCGGGCGGCCTTATCGACTTCGCTGGCTTTGGCGCCGGGAACGGCGGCGGCGATGGCTGCTTCGACGGCGCGATCGATGATCGAGTGGATCTGGCCATAGCCTTCGGGCGCAGACTGGAAATAGCCCATGCGGGTCATGTCCGACGGGTAGCCATTAAGGCGGCAGCCGGTATCGATCAGCACGGCATCGCCGGATTTGAGCTGGGTCGAGCCGGTGTGATGGTGCGGGAAAGCGCCGTTGGGGCCGAAGCAGACAGAGCAAAATTCGGTTGTAGCGCCATTGGCCTTGTAGAAATCGCCAATGAAGGCAGCGACGTCGAGTTCGGTCATGCCTGGTTTGAGGGCAGCAAAGGCTGCAGCGACCGCGCGATCGTTGAGGAGATGCGCCGCCTTTAGGCGGTTGTACTCATCTTCGTCCTTGCGCGAGCGGAGATAGCCGACCGTGTCCTGCGTAAAACGGCGCTTGGCGCCCGGAAGGGCGTCGAGCAGCAGCAGCGAGAAATCGGTGCGCATGGTTTCGTCGAGGACGATCGAGGGGTTTTCGCGGGAAATGCCCGTGGCGTCGATCAACTGTTCGAGCGCAGCGCTCGGACCATCTGCATCTGCCCAGGGAAAGAAGGGCAGATCGGTGTGCTGGCGGGAGCTATCGACATTGAGCGCCGGCATCAGGAAGCCGGCATAGGTTTGGCTCACGAGCAGCATGACCGGGCGCTCATCGCCATGGGGCGAAAGATCGGCGAGCCAACGCATATGGCTCGATGGGCCGATGGCGACGAGATCGGTCGAGGTCTCGGCCATGCGGCGGCGCAGATTGGCCATGCGGGTGGTGAGCGTGGAATTCATGACGGGCTCGCGGTTTTGGACAAGATGGGCGGAGCCGGACGGGAGGAGGATGCCCGGCTCCGCAGGCGGCGGCACGAGGGACTTGTCGCCGCCAAGGATGGTCGCGGGGTTTTGGCCCCGCAACGCTGTCTGGATTAGTTCTTGGTCACGAGGCGGTAGTAGACGAAGTCCGATGTCGCGCCGTTGACATAGCCTTCCACATTGTTCGCCATGGCGATCGTGAGGGCGGCCTGGAACATGATGACGATCGGGCTTTCGGCCTGAACCTTCTTCTGCAGATCGACATAGAGCTCGTTGCGCTTAGCCTGATCGGGCTCGGCGAGAGCGGCATTGACCTCGTCGTTCATTTCCTGGGGCACGGCCCAGGCGTTACGCCAGGTCGTTGTTGCGGTGTAGTTGTCGTCCGCATTGTTCGAATTGTAGGCGAAAGCCTTGGCGTTCGAATGCGGGTCCATGAAGTCCGGGCCCCAATAGAGGAGCATGGCCTGGTGGGTACGTTCACGGTACTTCGTGATTACCTGGGCGCCGGTGCCGGGCAGGATTTCAAAGTTGATCCCGGCTTCGGCAAAGCCAGCCTGCAGCGACTGGGCAATGTCGGTGAACGGGGTAGAGTTGATCACGTCGAGGGTGACGTTGATCGGGGTTTCGACACCGGCGTCAGCCAGGATCTGCTTGGCCTTTTCGACGTCATAGGTGAACGGGGTTTCGTCATAGGAACCCGGGAAACCCTTGGGCCAGAAAGCCTGGTGCTTTTCCATCTGGCCCTTGAGGAAGGTTTCGGTCATCCCGTCATAATCGACGAGGTAACGCGCGGCTTCCCAGATGGCCGGATTGGTCAGCGAGTCGGTCTTCTGGTTGAACGACAGGAAGTGGACGGCGGCCTGGGGATAGGTCTCGACCTTGACGTTGTCGCCCAGGCCCGAGATCTGGTCCGGGGTCAGGTTTTTGGCGATATCGACGTCACCCGAGGTCAGCAGGAGCTGCTGGGTGGCGGCTTCTGCAACGTGACGGATGAGAATCTGCTTCATGGCGGGGACGCCACGGAAGTAGTTCTCATTGGCGGTGAGGCGCACGAGCTCAGCCGGGCGGTAGTCGGTCATCACGAACGGGCCGGAACCGGCCGAATTGGTGTTGAGCCATGCATTGCCCCAGTCTTCGCCTTCGACGTGCTGGGAGACCAGAACTTCGTCGACGATCGAGGCCGGGCGGGCAGCAAGGACGTTGAGCACGAAGGCAGAGGCGAAATCGCCATCCCACTTCACGGTGACGGTGTTGCCATCAACGGTGACCATGTCGTCGATATTGTCGACGGTCCAGCCGAGCTGGGTCAGGATAAAGGCCGGGGTCAGGTTAAGCGTGACGACGCGCTTGAAGGAATAAAGCACGTCTTCGGCGCGGACCGGATTGCCCGAGGCGAACTTGGCGTCGCGGATGGTGAAGGTGATCGACTTGTTGGCGTCGTCAGCTTCCCAGCTTTCGGCAATGCCGCCGACGAGCTTGGACGTGTCTTCGGCTTCGTACTGGACGAGGCGATCGTAAACATTGGTGTTGATCTCGCCGGCCGAGAATTCATAGGCCTGGGCGGGATCGAGCGCGACGATATCGTCGATATTCTGGGCAATGACCAGGGCATCGGCGGGGGTTGCGGCATAGACGGCGCCCACTGCCAGCGGCAGGCTGAGCGCAGTCGCCAGTAAGGCAGCGCGGAAAATCTTCATGTGCGTTTCTCCTTTGGGTTGACCTTTTTGCGAACCGGCTTGTTGGCGCCGGTTTTCGGTTTCGCTACCACCTGACGCGCAGGGCGCGCGGTGGAGCGGAATAGGGCGAGCGTGCCGGTCCACAAGAGACGGGCGGGCTGGTCAGTGTGGTTGGACCAGGAATGGGGGCGATTGCCGCGGAAGTGGAGACTATCGCCCGCATGCATCACCATCTCCTCCCCATCGAGGCGCTGGGTGATCGCGCCTTCAAGGACATAGAGGATTTCCTCGCCTTCGTGCGACACGGTTTCCGAACGGTAGCCGGGTGGTACGTTCATCACGAAGCTTGAAAGCTGGTTGCCGGGGAAATCAGCGCCGAGGCGCTCGTAGATGATGGAAGAACCGTCGATCGAGAAGCGGTTGCGCTCCCCTGCCCGCGTCAGCGCATTGTGAGGCGCGGGAGTTGCGACGAAATAGTCGATGGAAACACCAAGAGCCCGTGAGATCTGGGCAAGCGTGCCGAGCGAAGGCGTGGCATGGTCGCGCTCGACCTGGCTGAGATAGCCCACAGAAACTTCGGCGGCAGCACCCAATTCCATCAGCGTCATTTGCTGCTGGCGGCGGCGGGCACGAATGAGCGCACCGACCTTCGGGTGCCCCTCATCCTCATTTGCCAAAGCGTTTTGCGCCATGCGCCACACCAAAATTTTTTTGATATAAGCAAAGTTTCTTGTATGGTGGAAGTGAAATGTGAAGGTTTTACAATCTGCAGGAGATTCAGCCTGTGGGTTTAATTCCTTGTTATTGCGAGAGGATTTCGCATGACAACTGACCAGTCGGCGCCCCCCTCGCCCTCACCTGGATTTTTTACCAGCAAGCACGCACGCCGCCGTGCCGTGGCCATTGGCGGCTTTCTCATCACGCTTTTCCTCACCTTTTTGGGGCTGCTGGCCATCACCTTTTTCATCGGCCGGGTGATCCCAATCGATCCGGTGCTGGCGGTGGTTGGGGACCGCGCCACGCAGGCACAATATGATGCCGCCAAGATCGCCATGGGGCTGGACCGTCCGCTCTATGAGCAGTTCATTGCTTATGTCGGGAATGTGCTGACGGGCGATCTAGGACGCTCGGTGTCGACGGGGCGGGCCGTGGCCGACGATCTCAGTCGGTTCTTTCCGGCCACATTCGAAATGGCAACGCTGGGGATTCTGATCGGCGTTGCGCTCGGCGTGCCGCTCGGTGTCACCGCGGCTGCGCGGCAGGGCTCATGGCTTGATCAGGCCATTCGTGTCGTGGGACTGCTCGGCTATTCGGTACCAGCGTTTTGGTTGGGCCTCGTTGGCCTGGCACTTTTTTATGCGCGACTGCGCTGGGTTGGCGGACCGGGACGGCTCGATATCTTTTATGATGGGCTTGTGTCGCCGGTCACCGGCATGATCCTGATCGACAGCCTTCTCGCAGGCGAAATCGATATCTTCTGGAATGCCGTCTCGCATATCATCCTGCCTGCATCGGTGCTGGGCTTCTTTAGCCTTGCGTACATTGCCCGCATGACGCGTTCTTTCATGCTCGACCAGTTGAGCCAGGAATTCGTCACCACAGCCCGCGTCAAAGGCGTGCCCGAGCGGATCGTCATCTGGCGCCATGCTTTCAATCCCATTCGCGTGCCGCTGATCACGGTGATCGGCCTATCCTATGCGGGCCTCCTCGAAGGCTCGGTGATGATCGAGACGGTCTTCTCCTGGCCCGGCATCGGCAATTATCTGACGACGGCCCTGCTCAATGCAGACATGAACGCAGTGCTCGGTTCGACGCTCGTCATCGGCGCCGTCTTCATCGTCATAAACAAAGTTTCGGACGTGCTCTATCGCGTCCTCGATCCGAGGGCTCGCTAATGACGACGCGTGACTGGCTTCTTGCCGATTCCCCGACCTCGCGCTGGCAGGCCAATGCCGGGCGCGCCTATCGCGTGTTCACCGCCCTCCTCCGCAATCCGCTTTCGGTACTGGGCGGGGTCATCATCCTCGTTCTCCTGCTGACGGCTTTGCTTGCTCCGTGGATCGCGCCTTTCTCGCCGACCGGGCAGAACCTGAGCCAGCGTTTGCTGCCACCGTCCGGGACCAACTGGATGGGCACTGATGAGCTTGGCCGCGATATCTTTTCGCGCGTCGTCTGGGGGTCGCAGATCACGCTGACCATCGTGCTGCTCGTGGCGCTGATCTCCGCCCCGCTGGGCCTGCTGATCGGCGCCATCTCCGGCTATTTCGGGGGTTGGGTCG
>CAJYKO010000182.1 GCA_913775215.1 uncultured Devosia sp.
ACCACAACAGCGTCGAGCGCATATTGAACGGGCTGAAGAAGTTCCAGCGCATCGTAACCCAATCCGACAAGACGCCGTCTCTTTCCCGGGCTTGCTCGCTCCCGCTGCCGCAAAACTTTGGATGCCAAATCATGTCAAAAGGACCAGGCTTTGCAGTGCTGATGACCAGACAAACCTGATCAAGGAGGCCGGCCAGGAGTTACCCAAATTAGAAACGCAGTGGGGGCCACCCGCTCCGGTGTCTGATCCAAACACGCAAAGCAGTCAGGCAGGTACTGCTTTAGATTCTCGTTCGCTTGCGATGTGGCCCTGTCGTTGAGCAATTACCGCACAAACGAACAGCTGAATTTGGTGGAACAGCATCATCGGCAGCACGATGATGCTGACGGCCTGACCAGCAAAAAGAATGTTGGCCATTGGCAGGCCGCTGGCCAAACTCTTCTTCGAGCCGCAGAACAGCAAGGTCAGACGGTCGGCCCGGTCAAGGCCTGCAACGCGTCCAGTCCAGCTGGTCAGCACCAAGATAAAGGTCAGTAGGACGATATCAGCCGCGATGATGATGGCGAGGCTGGTTGGGCCCACCTCTTCCCAAATGCCTGCAATAACGCCCGCGCTGAAGGCCGAATAGACAATGATCAAGATCGAACCACGATCGACGATCTGCGTCAGTTTAGAATGCCTGGTGATGAAATTGCCCACCAGTGGCCGGAACAATTGACCAATGATGAAAGGCGCGAGGATCTGCAGCCCGATATCGAGGAGTGCCTTGAAGGAAATACCGTCGCCAGACGCATGGAGTAGCAGCGCAACCAGAGCCGGTGTCAGGACGACGCCAACAATGTTGGAAAGCGACGCAGCACAGACCGCGGCCGGAACATTGCCTCGCGCGATCGAAGTGAAGGCGATCGAAGATTGTACCGTAGAGGGCAGAATAGAGAGATAGATGATGCCGGTTGCCAGCTCATCCTCGATAAATGGCGAGAGCACTGCCGACAGGGCCAAGCCGCAGAGCGGAAAGATGATGTAGGTGAAGCCGAACACCAAAAGCTGCAGGCGCCAGTTGGAAATCCCTGCAACGATCGCCTTGGTGTTGAGCTTGGCGCCATAGAGGAAAAAAAGCAGCGCCACCGCAAAGTAGGCAATGTGCTCGACGATCTCCGCCGAATTGCCCGAAGCAGGAAAGAAGCTCGCGAGGAGCACTGTGCCGATCAAAAGCAGCAGATAGTAATCAAAGCCAAAGCGTTTGAGGCGGGCTGCAAAGGACATACAGATCTCAGTGACATTCATCAGATGGATGGACCGCAGTGATAGCGGTTTGATCGCATTAGCAGGATTTCGCCTAGGCGTAGAGATATTGCCGCATATAGTAGAGTAGAGTGCCGGGCTCGGGGTTCTCGCGAATGTCGATGACGCGACCAAAGAGTACACGATGAGTGGCTTCATCGACCATGTTGGTTAACTCGCATTCAAAGCTGACCGAAGCATTGGCAAGAACCGGCACACCCGTCCGCCCCTCCTGCCAATGACCATGGGCAAAGCGATCCTGGGCCGGGATCTTGCCGCCGAATATGTCCGATATTTCTTCCTGGCCGGGCATCAAAGTGTTCACACAAAAATGCGGCGCCGCATCAAAGGCGGGGAATGACGAGCTAGCGCGATTGAGGCAAACCAGCAACGTCGCAGGACTGTCGCTAACACTGCAGACGGCCGAGGCAGTAAAGCCAAATCGCTTACCTCCCCACATCGTCGTGACCACGCTGACTGAAGTCCCAAGTCGCGACATCCCGTTGCGATAGATGGCTTTGTCAACGGTGTCGAAATACTGCTGCACCATGTCCATATTGATCGTCCAGCGCGCGAAGCCGTAGAGCAACCAAGGCGATCGCGCGCCGCCTCGGTCCGAAGTCGAAGCTGGCCTCAGGCCGAGAGCTCCTGACGCACGATTGCTGCACCTGCACTGAGGGCATGGAGCTTGCCAGTAGCCACCGACCGTGCCAGCGGCGCCATCCCGCAATTGGTTGAGGGATAGAGCTTGTCGGCATCGACAAATTTCAATGCTTTGCGCAACGTATCGGCCACCTCATCAGCGGTTTCGATCGTGTTGGAAGCAACGTCGATTGCGCCGACCATGACCTTTTTGCCCCGGATCAGCTCAATCAGGTCCATAGGCACATGCGAATTGTGGCACTCGAGCGAGATGAGATCGATATTTGACTTCTGCAACTTCGGGAAAGTCCGCTCATACTGGCGCCATTCCCCACCTAGTGTCGCCTTCCAATCGGTATTGGCCTTGATGCCATAGCCATAGCAGATGTGAACGGCTGTCTCACACTTGAGGCCTTCGATTGCCTTTTCAAGCGTTGCCACGCCCCAATCGTTCACCTCGTCAAAGAAGACGTTGAACGCGGGTTCGTCGAACTGGATGATATCGACGCCGGCGGCTTCGAGCTCTCGCGCTTCCTCGTTGAGAATTTTAGCGAATTCCCAGGCGAGTTTTTCGCGGCTCTTATAGTGAGCGTCGTACAGCGTATCGATCATGGTCATTGGCCCGGGCAGCGCCCATTTGATCGGCTGGCTCGTCTGCAGGCGAAGGAACTTGGCATCTTCGACGAAAACCGATCTGGGGCGCGAAACCGCGCCTACCACCGTCGGCACGCTGGCGTCATAACGATCGCGAATGCGCACGGTCTCGCGCTTTTCGAAGTCTACGCCTTCAAGATGCTCGATAAAGGTGGTGACGAAATGCTGGCGGGTTTGCTCGCCATCGCTGACGATATCGATTCCGGCCTGCAACTGGTCGGCCAGGATCACGCGTAGCGCATCGTGTTTGCCTTCGATCAGTTCGTCGCCTTCAAGCTTCCATGGAGACCAGAGCTTTTCCGGTTGGGCGAGCCAGGAGGGTTTGGGCAGGCTGCCGGCGGTTGAGGTGGGCAGAAGTTTGTTCATAATGCTCGACCTTAAATCCTCAAAATTTCTTATGACGCGTAAGTGGCGGACCACTGATCAAGCACGCTTTTGTACGGCTTGATGAAGTGTTCCTCGGCAAATTTGCCCTGCTCGACGGCCAGGCGGCTGCGTTCTTCGCGGTCATAGGTGACGCGAGTCAGGGAATAATCCTGATGCTTCAGATCCGGCTGATAGAGCGCACCGGCGGCCGAGTTGGCATTGTAGATTTCCGGCCGGTAGATCTTCTGGAACGTCTCCATCGTGCTGATGGTGCTGATCAGTTCCAGATTGGTGTAATCGCCCAGGAGATCGCCGATATGGTAGAAGGCAAGCGGAGCGACGCTGTTGGGCGGCATGAAATAGCGCACCTTCAGGCCCATTTTGGCAAAATACTCGTCGGTCGATGAGAACGAGTCCTGCCGATATTCAACGCCCATGACCGGGTGCTGGTTTTCTGTCCGATGATAGGTTTTGCTGCTCGAGGCGCTGATGCAGATCACAGGCGGCTTGGCAAAATTGGACTTGTAGGTCTCAGAAGCAAGAAAGGCCTTGAAGAGCTTGCCATGCAGGTCGCCAAAACTTGCGGGAATGCTGAATTTCGGCTGGCCCTTATTGTACTCAGGCAGCACGACGCTGAAGTCATAGTCGCGCACATAGGACGAGAAATTGTTGCCGACGATGCCGTCGCTACGCGCCCCGGTCCGCTTGTCGAGGATAGTGGCCTTCAGAATTTCGATGAGCGGGAAAGATGCGCCCTTCCCGGCCCCGCCGATTGTCAACTCCACCGAGATGATATCGAGTTCGACGCCATAGCGGTCCGCCTTGGGATTGTCCCAGTGGGCCAAGGCATTGAAGCGGTTGTCGATCATCCGTAGCGCATTGCGCAGGTTTTCCTGCCGGCTTTCGCCGCGCGCCAGATTGGCAAAATTGGTGGTGACGCGCGTGTTTTCGTTCGGCTGGTAGTTTTCGTCGAAAGTAACGGTCTTGATCGTAAAGTTCAGGTCTTTGGTCATGGAGTTAGCCGCCTCTTAGGGTCGCACGTCAGCGATGGTTGTTGCGCAAAAGGGGACGCCCATACGCATGCATGCAGACGCCAACGGCATCAGCCGCTGGCCAAAAGTACGTGGCGACGAAATTTGCATTTGAGACATGACAAGCCCCGGTCTGTTGGGGGCGAAGCCCAGGCGAGTGCATAGCAAGCCATGGCCGCAGCTCGACCACCCCGCTACGCCACACCAGGACACCCCGCCCGTGAACGCTATTTCGCTTAAGGCAGGTCTCCTGGCTTACGGGTCAACGCCTTTGCCCGCCTTCCCAGGTTTACCCCAGTGACATTCTGGACATTAGCTCGCCGCTTACAGTTGCGGGGGCAGCGCCGGATTTCCCACTCAACGAGGCACCGACTTCCCTCTTAGCCTCTGCACGCCGAAGGGCGAGAGAGGAACCTAAGCCTCAGCAATCTCCACCAGTTCAGGTCAGATGTCAATACGATATAAAGATATCTTTATGTCTTTGTTTTTTTGCCCTGCTGAGGTGGCCCAGATTGGACAGGTAGGTGTCCGCCGTGGATCAGCAGCTCATTTCTGACTGTAAACCTTTTGCGGATCGAACAGTTTTGGCAGCCCGGTGTCCGCGAGCGTGTACTCGCCGCCCACCATCTCTAAGCGCCGATAAAAGCAGCTCTTCCTACCCGTGTGGCAAGCAGCCCCCCTGCCCGTCTGTCTTACTGTCATGACGAGGCAGTCCTGATCGCAATCGGTGCGAAGTTCGACGACTTCCTGCAGTTCACCTGAGGTTTCGCCCTTCTTCCAGAGCGACTGGCGCGAGCGTGACCAATAGTGGGCAATGCCTGTCTCAAGGGTCAGACCCAGCGCTTCTGCGTTCATGTGGGCCACCATCAGGATGTCCTTGCTCCCATCTTCCACCGTCACGACGGTGATGAGCCCAAGTGCATCAAAGCCCGGAGCAAAGGTCGTGCCTTCCTCGAGCTCGTGGTGGTCCAACATCCTGGGATCGGCGAAAGCGGTCATGGGGCACCTCAAATCGTTCGAAGGCTCTAGCGCGGCTTTTGCGGAATTACCACTGCCGAAAACTGGCAGCGCGACGGCGTAAGCCTTGAGCCGAATGGAGACTGATCATGACAAGGTATTGGATCGCCGTGGCATCGGCGGAGCATGCGCGGAGAGGCAAAGCGGGGTTTATGCAGGTCAATCATGGGAAGAAGACACCGCTGCAGCGGCTTCGGGCTGGCGATGGCGTCGCTTATTACTCGCCGGCGGAAACTATCGGCGGAAAGGACCGCCTGCAAAGCTTTACGACAATCGGCCGCGTGAGGGACGAAGAACTATATCAAGGAGAGATGGGCGGCGAATTTACGCCTTGGCGCCGCAATGTCGATTATGTCGATGCGTGTTCGGCGCCCATAGGGCCGCTTCTCGGCCGACTCGAATTCACACGAGCCAACCGCAACTGGGGTTACCAGATGCGATTGGGTCTATTCGAGATATCGGAGCACGACTTCCATATCATCGCTGGCGCGATGAATGCCGACGTCTGATCTTCGCCTATCGGCGGTTGATCATGGTGAAAAAGCGATCCTGCTCGACGCGGTCTTCGGCGAATACGCCGGTGAAACGATGGGTGATCGTCTTGACGTCGTGAGCCCGTACACCGCGCATTGTCATGCACATGTGCTCGGCTTCGAGCATAACGGCGGCACCACGCGGCCCAAGATTTTCGTTGATGGCATCGATGATCTGCGCCGTCATGGTTTCCTGGGTCTGCAGGCGACGGGCGAACACTTCGACGAGCCGGGCAAGCTTGCTAAGGCCAACGACGCCGTCATGGGGCAGATAGGCTATATGCGCTTTGCCGAAGAAGGGCACCATGTGGTGCTCGCAATGCGCATAGAACGGAATGTCGCGCACGAAGACGATGTCATCGTAGCCGCCCACCTCACGGAAGGTTTTGGAGAGCACGGCCTTGGCGTCCTGCCCATATCCGGCAAAGAGCTCGCCATAGGCCTTGGCGACACGAGCGGGCGTTTCGAGCAAGCCCTCGCGGGTCGGATCGTCACCGGCCCAGGCGATAAGCGTGCGAACGGCGGCTTCGGCTTCTTCGCGCGTCGGGCGCGGAATTGCCGTTGAGGAAGTGGGTAGTGGGAAGGCTGGCTTTACGGACGCGTCCACGGAATGACTCCTAACTGGCAATCGCCCTAATTACGCTGGCGCCGCGCGGTTGGACCACACGAGCGCATGAATCCCTGGCAGTCCCCGCCGGAGCTTCTATATAGAAGGCGTACAAGACGGGAACAAGAAGCCAGTTTTTCCAATGGCGCTGATTGAGCTCTATTCAGACAAGATTCTTGAGATCGCCGGCAACGCGCCGCAACCGGGCCGGCTGGCCGCGCCACACGCTTCGTCGCGCAAGGTAAGCCGGGTCTGCGGGTCAATGATCGAGGTGGATATCGTCGTGACCGACGGTGTCATCTCAGCCTATGGGCACGATGTCTCGGCCTGTGCGCTGGGGCAGACGTCGGCTGCGATCGTTGCGCGAGAAATCGTCGGAACGCCAGTCGAGGCGTTTTTGGCCGTCAGCCAGACGATGCGCGATATGCTCAAGGCGGACGGCGAGGCGCCAGATGGGAAATGGTCCGATCTCAAATATCTCGAAGCCGTGCGAGAGTACCCCGCCCGCCACGCTTCGACGCTGCTGGTTTTTGATGCAGTGAGTGATGCAATTCACAAAACCGTTTTAATACAACAGGATAAAGCTCCGCTTTGATGCAAAGCTTGATCAATGTGTTTTGGCGGATTGTCGATCTGCCGTTCAAGGTTGCAGCGATTCTCCTGATCACAATCTATCGCTACACTC
>CAJYKO010000183.1 GCA_913775215.1 uncultured Devosia sp.
CCTGGGAAGGCAGCCTGCAGCTTGCGCCTCAGACGTTTACGAATCGTGGCAAGACCTTTGGCATCAACATCCAGCAGTTCTTCCAACTGTCCACCTCGCATCCGGTCGCAAAGGCCTTCGACCAGCATCTGCAACTCCTCGTCATCGGCGATGAGGTTTTCGATTACCGCCAGCACGCGCGCGTTATCACGGCTGGAGCCGAGTATGCGCTCAGGGCTCGGCGTAGGGTCCGGCAGATCCATACCCTCCTCGTTCCCCGGGGGCGGCAGAACTGCGCGCCGTCCGGCGCGGATCGCGTCGATTTCCTCGGATGCCAGGCTCCGGATCGTGCCGGAGACGATCACCGCCGCTTCGGCCCCTCGTGGAAATCGACGACTTCCTGAAAGCAACCTCACGAACGCCTCTTGGCGCAGGTCCTCAGCCGGCACGCTGCATTTGCGGGAAAACCAACGAGAGATCGCCTCAACCTTTGCCGCTTGTGCCGGACTCATTGCGCGAAGCGCATCACGCACCTCATCCGTCGAGAGATGAGCGACTTCCCTTTCGTCTGCTAATTCCGCCACGTCGTGCACGCCGTGAACCTCCCCCATTCTTAAATGCGGACTTTCAAGAATTCTCGGACATGCCCTGCTCTGTGTCCGAGTGCGCGGCTTCGCCCGCATACACCATTGAAGGGATGATCCTGCCTCGTTCAAGGCCGAGGTGCGATTGCCTCCAGAATGGAGCTAAAGCGTGGCGAAGAACTGGAACTATGATCGCGCCGAAAAGCACATCGAGCGCAAAATTGCCGACGTGAAGACGGTGACGATCGTCGACTATCACCGCGACATGTCGCTCGAGAACATACCGGGCAACAAAGCCTATCGCGTCGACGGCGTGCATATCTATGCAGACATCCTAAACCTCAGCGACATGCTTCATGTCACGGCGGACGAAGGCGTGACCTGTCACAAGCGCACACTTCGGTTCCTCAACCTGCACTATCGCGCCGTGCACCGCATCCTCAGCCGCTGCGACACGCGCCGGGTGGATTTCCACAACCAGCGGCTGCACGCTCTGGTGGCAAGACCCTCAAACAGCGAGTCCGACGCGGAGGCGAAGCGCATCCGTCGCGCCGTGGCGATCGCGCAACTGATCATCGACGTGCTGCAGGAGACGGGCGACGCCGACGAGTCCATCCCGAGTGCCAAGGTGCGCGTCGGCATCGACTCGGGTGAGGCGCTCGCGGTCAACAACGGGCGGCGCGGCGGGCGTGAACCCCTTTTCCTTGGCGCGCCGGCAAACCACGCGGCGAAGATGTCCGGGGGAGGGGACCGG
Organism: uncultured Devosia sp.; assembly: GCA_913775215.1. Lineage (GTDB taxonomy): Bacteria > Pseudomonadota > Alphaproteobacteria > Rhizobiales > Devosiaceae > Devosia. The sequence goes on from CAJYKO010000183.1 coordinate 1,318, forward strand.
GCAGGCATCTATCTCACCAACAATGCCCGCGAGGCGATCGGTCTCGACACCGTGGACAAGCCCGCGTCCGAGGCGCTGACGAAAGGCGAGGTCGAGGAGTGCCAGCAGGCAGCCGATCTCGGCGTCTCGAAGGACACCATAGTCAAAGAGTGGAAGGAGGATCTGGAGAAGCACCCGATCGGCGCTTTTACCTTCTCGCGCCATACGCCTCCTCTCCGCACTCTCGACATCACGTCGCTCACGCCGGGAAACTACAAGCGGCAGGAGGCAGCTTCGGTGTATGCGGACATCGACGGTTTCACCGCTTATGTGGCTACGCACATCGCCGACGCGCCGGAGGACGTCGTGCGTGTCTTCCACGTCATCCGCGCCGAACTCGACCGCGTCCTGACTTGCGACTTCGACGGCCGCCGCATTCGCTTTATCGGCGACTGCCTTCACGGACTGCTATGCGATGGCACGGTGCACACCACCGACGATCCCGAGACGGTGAGCACCGCGACGCTCTGCGCGGGCGCGCTCCGCTCTAGCTTCGATCTGGCTTTGGAAAAGCTGGCGGGCGAGGAAATCGACGTTGAGGGTCTCGGCTTGGCGATCGGATTCGAGTTTGGCCCGATGACCGTCAGCCGGCTGGGTATGCAGGGTGACCGCGTTCGTTGCTCCGTCAGCCGGGGCGTGCTGACGTCCGAAGCCGAACAGTCGCGCTGTGGCGGCGATGAGACCGCGATCGGCGCCTCCGCCTACGATGCCGGGACGCAAGCGGTGCGGGATTTGTTCGGGTCGAAACGCAAGGCGAAAGGTCTCGATTATAACGAGGCCGTCGAGGCCCTTTCCGAGAAGGGTGACGAGACTGCGGCTGTGGCGAAGCGGGAGGCGTTCGCCCTGGCAGCACCTGCCATCGCATCGGCTTCGGAACGGGTCGTCCGTCCCTACGCGGAACTGAAGTGACCGGCACGTCGCCCCTTGATTTGCTGGCGGCCTGTCTCCCGGCCCTCGGCGCGACCGAACTCGCCCGCGGACCGGGCCAGGAACTCATCATAGCACTGCCCGTGACGCTCAGCGACGGCCGGCGTCCTGTCTATCAGATCCACGTGTCCGTGACGGGGACGTCGGCCTCGGCAAAGGAGGTTACTCCAACGCTGCTGCCCGCCTTCTGCCCGGAGCGTCACATCAACGCCGATGGCAGCTTCTGCCTCTACTGGCGCGCCGTCGATGACATCGTCGTCGACGATCCGGATGCGGCGCTCGCCTGGTGGGAGACCCTGGTCCGCTTCCTTCAACTACAGGCGCGGGCCGCGCGCCGGCGCCGCTGGCCCGAGGGCCAGGGCCGGGCGCACGGGGCTGCCGCACTGCACCAGTATCGGGCTGAGAAGGCGGCGGAGCGGCTCGGAGATCCGATAGCGACCGATATGCAGGAAGGCAGGCTTTCCTTGGTTGTCCGGGGAAGCGGTGCGGAGGGACCCGGCATCAGGGTCATGCGCGATGGAGATCGCGTCTATGCCGTCTGGCTGCGTAGCAGGCGCGTCGTGAATCAACGTCGCCCGTGCCTTTGCAGTGAGGGGAGCCGGCCAAGGCCGCAGACTTTGCGGTCCTGTAGCGATCACGCTGAAGCCGCGGCCACGCTCGCACTGGAACTGCATTCCATGGCGGAGCAGGAGCTCCGCTTCTGGGACGTCTTCGCTGGATATAAATGCTGCGGAACGATGGACGATTGTCCCCTGGCCAAAACAACACCGTCGCCCGTCGCGAGCAAGGCAGCGGCTTAGGCGCAAGTATGGAGATTTGTTGATGGTAAGCCTCAAGGACCGGTTTGATCAGGAAGGGGTCGTTGAAGCGCTCCTGCGACAGCGGCTCGTGCGCGGCGATCGGCAGTTCGCGGTGAGGCTCGCAGAAGCCGGTAAAACTTCGGAGTTCGCGCCGGGAGCCATTCTAATTGAGCAGGGCACCTGGGAAAACGATCTGCACTTCATCCTCGCCGGCGAGTTCGAGGTGTTGATCAATGGTCAGCACAAACAAGCTCGGGTTGCGGGAGAAGCAGTCGGTGAACTTGCTGGGCTCAACCGCTCTCGTCCGCGGACCGCTACTTTAAGGGCGACGAAGGAGAGCTTAGTCCTGAGCATCGGCCTAACCGAACTCAACCAGATCGTCGGCACCGACGTCGACTTCTGGAAGGCGACAGCCGACGTAGTTGCTGACCAGCTTGATCACCGTAACCGAGAGGTCGGCGCGGCCAATGAGCACCCCAGGATTTTTGTCATATCATCCAAAGAAGGGCTGCCGGTCGCACGTCAGGTTCGGCAAAACCTCGATGCCGACGAGATGCCGGTCTATCTGTGGGATCACGGCACTTTTGCCGTTTCCGAGTATCCGATCAGCTCGCTCGAGGACGCGATTGAACGGGCTGACTTCACCATCGCGGTGGCGAAAGCCGACGACATGCTCGTGCTACGCGGCGAGACCAACAAGGTTGCGCGAGACAACGTCCACTTCGAATACGGGATCTCCGTTGGCCGGCTGGGTCGGGAGCGGTCCTTCCTCTTAGTTGAGGCGGATGCCAAGATCCGGCTGCCTTCCGATCTCGCCGGTCTGACTACCCTGCGCTATCAGGGCGGTGATCAGGACAAGATGGAGAGGTCGGTTGCTAAAGCTTGCGATCAGGCACGGCAGCGTATCGAGTTCATCGGCGTGCGTCGGGATCGTAAAGCGACATAGGCTGGAGTGCTGACACCAAACACAACTGATCTTTGCCGGTGTCAGAACCGAGCGGTTGTGACACGCGCTGAAGGGCAGCTTTTTGGCCTTCGCGAACGGAAAGTTGCCAGTCCGAAAACGGCCCAATCTTAGCCGTCCAGCACGAGAGGTGAGAGGATGTCAGATACTGGGCCGTGAGCGGACTTACGGCTTTTGGAAGCAAAAGCTACAAAAGGTGCCGTTCGCTGAAGTGTTCAAGCGGGGCTGTTTACCGCCCCCCAACACCAGCGCTGCTCACGATTGACTGCATCGACACGGCTTGCAGGCTAGGCCAATATCGTTTCCTGTAACTTGACCGGAGTTGCCATTAGCACGCTTTCCCTTCGCCTGCGTTTCCGACCCGTACGCATCGGCTGGTGCGTCGCGGACAATGACTTCGACGCCTTG
>CAJYKO010000184.1 GCA_913775215.1 uncultured Devosia sp.
CGACCATCACCACGAGCATGCGGGGCATCATCATGGTTAAAGAAGCCCCCCACTCGGCCTCACCCTTCCAGGTGGAGAAGCACATCGCGTTTGGCACGCTGTCGCGGCTAGCCCACCGGCGGACCACCTCCCCCTGTGAGGGGGAGGAAGAGTGGGGGTGGCCCCGACAAACGCCGGCTCTTCTTGGGACCACTCCCCATGCTCACTGATTTCTTCTCCCGCGCAATCGTTGCCGGCATCGGCCTCGCCTTCGTCACCGGCCCGCTCGGCTGTTTCGTCGTCTGGCGCCGCATGGCCTATTTCGGCGACACCATGGCCCATTCGGCCCTTCTCGGCGTCGCCATTTCAATCCTCCTCTCGATCAACATGACCCTCGGCGTCTTCGCCGTCGCCGCCATGGTTGCCGGTGCCCTCCTTCTCCTCCAGCGCCAGAACACGCTCTCGACCGACGCCCTCCTTGGCATTTTGAGCCACTCCTCGCTCGCCGTCGGCCTTGTCCTCGTTGGCTTTCTCACCCAAGTCCGCATCGACCTCATGGGCTTTCTCTTTGGCGATATCCTTGCCGTCTCGATGGACGACATCGTCATCATCTATGCTGGCGGCGCCGCGATCCTCGCGCTTCTCGCCTTCAATTGGCGCCCGCTCCTCGCCGCCACGGTCAGCCCAGAGCTCGCCGAAGCCGAAGGCCTTAATCCCGAGATCAGTCGCATCCTGCTTATGCTGCTGATGGCCTCAGTCATCGCCATCGCCATGAAGCTCGTCGGCGTTCTGCTGATCACCTCGCTTCTCATCATCCCCGCCGCCACCGCCCGCCGCCTCAGCCCCACACCAGAAATCATGGCGCTGGTCGCTGCCGGTCTTGGCGCCGCCTCCGTGGTCGGCGGCTTGTATGGGTCCCTCACCTGGGACACCGCTTCGGGGCCGTCTATCGTCGTCACGGCCCTGCTTATTTTCCTCATTTCGCTCGCGGTGCCGACCGCAAGATTGTTCGGCAGGAGAGAATCTCATGGCACATAGCCACGACATGCCGACCGACCTCACGCGCAATCAGGAACTGGTGCTCGGCACCCTCACCGCCTCGAATGGTCCGCTGAGCGCCTATGACATTCTCGACAAGCTGCGCGCCGATGGCCTCCGCGCCCCGTTGCAAGTCTATCGCGCCCTCGAAAAGCTCGTTGATCGCGGCCTCGCGCACCGGCTTGAATCGCTCAACGCTTTCGTTGCCTGCGCCGATACCCATTGCCACCGCAAGGGCCTTATCGCCTTCGCCATCTGCGAAAGCTGCGGCAAGGTCGACGAATTCGCAGACGCTATCATCGAAGAACGCCTCGGCGCCTGGGCAGGCAAAGAGGGTTTCAAGGTCGAACGCACCACAATGGAAATCCGCGGCCGCTGCGCCGAGTGCCTGCAAAAGGCGGCTTAAGGATCTTCCCGCATCATCGGCATGCCGGAGATCACCGGCAGCCAAGGCTCGCGCCTGATGCACCAGCCCTCGACCTCGGGTTTGATGCCATTCGGGGCATTATCGAGCGTACCGAGGTAAATCTCGACACCTTCGTCATTGAGATTGAAGAGCCGCGACCCGCATGTTGGGCAAAATGAGCGCCCCTCATAGGTCTCTATCCTGCCTTCATACTTGAACTGATGGCTCAACCAATCGCCATAGGCGAGGAACGACGTGCCCGTCACCTTGCGGCAGTCGGCGCAATGGCACAGTCCGGATTTGAACGGCTCGCCATGCACTTCATAGCGCAAAGCCCCGCAAAGACACCCACCCGTCCGTACCACTTCCGCCATCACTCATCTCCAGCCATATGCCGGAAGCAAACTCGGGGATGGGACGGAAAGTTCAGTCCGCTGTTCCAAACGTGAGAAACCGCACCGCCGCCGCGCCATAGGTCCGCTCGTCGTCGAGCACGAACCCTTCGGGCACGGTCACAGCCGCACCGGCGCTTTCTTCCCAAACCAGGGTCGCGCCCGGCTTGAGCCAACCGTTCTCGGCCAGCTCCGCCATGGCCTTCTCACCCAACCCCAGCCCATAAGGCGGATCGAGGAACACCAGATCAAATTGCCCAAACGTGCCCGGCGTGCCGAGCGCTGTCGCATCGCGTCGTAAAAGCTTGGTGATCCCAGCCACGCCAAAGGCCTGGATATGATCGCGCACCAGCCCGCGTGACTCAGCGCCAGTATCGACAAAGGTCACATGCGCCGCCCCGCGTGACAGTGCTTCGAGCCCGAGCGCTCCGGTGCCGGCAAAAAGGTCGAGCACGCGTTTGCCGTCGAAAACCGGCCCTAGCCGCGACCCCAAAATGTTGAACATGCTCTCGCGCACGCGATCCGCCGTCGGGCGAATGGAATCGTCCGACGGTGAACTCAGCTGCTTGCCGCGAAACTTTCCGGCAACAATCCGCACCGTTTAACCCCGCGGCCTGCCGCCACCGGGCCGACCACCCGTGGGACGGGAACCACCCGTAGGACGGGAGCCACCCGTTGGGCGCCCAACGGGTGGTGGGCGCCCAACGGGTGGC
>CAJYKO010000185.1 GCA_913775215.1 uncultured Devosia sp.
GCTGACGGGCACAGTCAAGATGCGGGCCCGCGAGGCGCGGTCGAAGGCGGTTCCGGTCGAACCCGCTACCCCCTAGTCGCTACGCCAGTGCGGCTGGGGTTCGGCAAGCGACTGCAATTCGCTGATCGGCGCACCATCGATGCGGCGGAGGAGAAGGCGGGTCAATTCGCCCCCGGCGCCGAAAATGTCTTCGCGAATGCTGTCCATCTGCGGGAAGAGCGTCGGCAGGATGCCCGAGGTCTGCTTGTAGATCAGGCTGACCTCGCGTCCAAGCGTTACCCCGCCCTCGGCTAGGCCGCCCACAAGGGCGATGGTGCGGATTTCGCTGTCCGAAATAATGCCATCGGGCCGGTCAGGTGCCGCAGCAAGCTTGAGGCCGACTTGGCGCATTTCTGCGGGAGGAAGCTTTGCCGTGCCTTCAAGCACGCGGGCTTCGATACCGGCGCGAGCAGCGGTCTTGCGATAGCTCGTGACGATGTTCTGATAATTGGTCGTGCTGTCATCGCCAATGACCAGCATGATATCCTTGCAGTCCCTCTCAGCTAGGCGCTTGACCGCCAGGGCGGCGAATTCTTCGGAATGGAAGTCGTGATAGGCGTGCGGCGTATAGAACTCGGTGCGCCCGTGGCTGACGAAGGGGAAGTCGGCATCGATCATCATCTGAACGCGCGGATCGCGCGGGCCGGTATGGGTGATGATGACGCCATCAGCAGTGCGGTTCGAAAGGATATAGCCGATTGTCTCGGTTGTCGGATGCCGCTCGAATTCTGGGATAACCGTCAGGTGATAGCGCGTGCCGCGAATGGCATGGCCGATGCCCTGGATCATCGAGCGGGCAAAATCGATTGAGTCTTCGGCGCCATCGAGAACCAGTGCGATCACATTGGTCTTACCGGTGCGAAGGCGCACGCCGGCACGGTCGGGCACATAGCCCAGGGCGCGCGCGGCCTCGTTGACCTTATCGCGGGTTTCCTGCTTGAGCGTCGTGCCGCCGCGCAATGACAGCGAGACGGTCGAGAGGCTCAGCCCCGTCATTTCGGCAATGGTTTTCAGTGTCACGCGCCCATTGCCGCCACTGGCTTTTGTCACTGTCGTCTTGCTGCTCATGAAATTTCCTGAGCCGCGATTCTACACATGGCCGCGTGGCCAATCCAACATGAATATTTTGCAACGTTTGAGCGACTGACTGGGAGGATGGAAACGATACAGCTTTATCATACGCGTTGATATCACTGATAAAAATCCGGATTAGGTCAGCAGATATGACGAATGTTAAGAAGTCATTGCAACGTTGCACGACCTGTGTTTACCTCGGGCAGTGCCGGATTTGGAGGTCCGGTGCGCTGCCGCGATGCAACGAGCGGCAAGCGAGCAGAGGAGGTGTTGATGCTCAGAACCGGTTTCCTATCGACCGTCGCCGCCATGACTTTGATGGCCGCAACGACGCTGCCCGCCAGGGCTGAAATATCGTTCATGTATGCCGACTGGATCGCCGCTCTCGTCGAGCCCGGCATCGCCAACTTCGAAAAAGAGACCGGCGAGAAGGTCAATGCCATCAAGCTGCCGGGCCAAGGCTATGATCAGCGCATCGCGCTCGATCTCAGCGCCGGGACCGCTGCCGACGTCGCCCTGATGGACTCCTTCATGGTGTCCGAACTGGCTTCGGCCGGTTACCTCGAGCCGCTCGGCGAGCATCTCAAGGGCTGGGACCAGTCGCAATATTATCTGCCAGGTCTTTTGGAAGTCGCGTCCTATCAGGGCGAAGTCTATGCGCTGCCGACCGATACCGATGTGCGCATGCTCTGGTATGATCTGTCCAACTTCGAAAAGGCCGGGATCCCGACCCCATGGGAGCCCAAGAACTGGCAGGACATTCTCGACGCGGCGCAAAAGCTCAAGGATGCCGGCGTTCAGTATCCGTTCCAGCTGCCGGCCGGCACCAAGCAGGCGGAAGCTGCAACCATGCAGGGCGTTTATATGGCCCTTCTCGGCGCCGATGTGCCCGAGGGTGACCGAAACCGCCTCCTTAACCGCGAAACCAATCAGTGGATTGGCGATAGCCCAGGTCTGCGCCGCACCTTCGAGCTCTATGCCAAGGTCTATTCCGAAGATCAGCTGAACCCTGCCGACCTCAACTACGCCACCGATATCGGCGCAGCGGTTCGTGCGGCCCTGGCTGCCGACCAGCTCGGTATCCTGGCTTCCGGCTCCTGGGAAGATGCCTGCCTTTGGGACTGCAACAATCCGCCGAGCCGCGAAGTGCGCGACGCGGAAGTGGCCTGGACGCCATGGCCGGGTTCGGGTGAGCCGGGTACCAAGGCGACCACCAATATCTCGGGTGGCTGGACCATCGGCGTCAATGCCAAGGCGGCTGACAAGGATCTTGCTTTCAAGCTGATCACTTCGATCTTCGACGAAGCCAATTTCAAGGCCTGGACGCTCGCAACGCACCGCATGGCGGTTCGCACCGATATCTCGGATTCGCCCGAATATATGGCCGATCCATTCCTCGCCAAGGCGACGGCACTCGCTGCCGACACGACCGGCCGCGACACGGTGCCCGGCTACCAGACGGTTTCCGCTCTGATCCAGCAGGCAACGTCCGATCTCGTCGATGGCGTGCCGGTCGATGAAGTGATGCAGACCTATCACGATGCTCTCGTCGACGAGTTCGGCGAAGAGAACGTCATCACCTACGAATAAGAGTCCTCCCGACGCGGCGGCGCCCACCTGTCCTCGGGGTGCCGCCGTGACGGGAGTTTTAGTTTGGTTGTCGGCCTTCGGGGCCGACGCGGGACGCGTGGCCGGTCCTCTGCCAGTGAGAAAAACCCCATGAAAAATCAGGTCAATCCTTGGCTCACCGGCAATTTGACCGTGCTGATCATTGGCATGTTGCCCGCGATCGTGCTGATCGGCGCCCTGCTTTATTTCACCGCCTGGGCCTTCGCCTTTTCGTTCACCGATCTCGCCTTGGTTGGGCGGAAAAGCGTTGAATGGAGCTGGGTGGGGCTCGAAAATTTCGAGCGTCTCTTTACCCGCCGTGGCTTTCTGGAATCGCTCTGGACCACGGTCATCTTCGTGTTCTTTTCGGCCATTGTCGGCCAATCGGTGCTGGGGTTCCTTCTCGCGGCAACGCTGCGTGGCACGCAATCGACGCTGCGCACGGTTGTTGAAGTCTGCATCATGCTGGGCTGGCTTTTGCCTGATATCGTTGCGGCATTTCTCTGGTCGGCAACGACCAGCCAGACTGGCCTGATCAATCAATTGATCGTCGTGCCGCTCGGCTTCCCGCCGATCAATTTCATCAATAGCTACGCGCTGCCGGTCGTCACCATTGCCAATATCTGGAAGGGCACGGCCTGGTCCTATCTGCTGTTCTCAGCCGCGCTCGACTCGGTCAGCCGGGAAGTGGTCGAGGCCGCCAAGGTCGACGGTGCGACACCGTTCCAGCGTATCTGGCTCGTGCAGCTGCCGATCATCCGTCCGCATATCGCGACCAATATGCTCTTCATCACCATCTGGACCTTCACCTATTTCCCGCTGATTTTTGCGATGACCGGCGGCGGCCCTGGCCGGCAGACCGAAACGCTGGCCGTCTTCCTCTACAATCAGAG
>CAJYKO010000186.1 GCA_913775215.1 uncultured Devosia sp.
AGCAGCGCACGGCCCAAAAGATCGGTGACAGGCAGCGGAAAATACTTGATCGACCGGCCAAGATCGCCGGTGAACACACTCTGCAGATAGGCGAAATACTGTTCGTGCAGCGGCGCGTCGATAAAGCCGAAGGTCAGCTTCAGGGCATTGAGATTTTCGAGCGATAGCTCGGCGCCGGCGCTTGCGAACATGATCTCGATGGGATCACCGGGCATCAGGCGCGGCAAAAAGAAATTGATGGTCGCAGCAACCAGAAATGCTGCCAGATAGAACGCCAGTCGCCGCAACAAGAAGGCCATGCTTTGCTGTTCCTTTCTGGCCGATGTCTCGACCGGCGCTGACAAATTCTCTCCCGGAGTTTGGGAGGGGTTGGGGTGGGTCAGCGCCTCGGCGCCGCCCCGCCCCTAATTTCAGCCATCACCAAGATGAGCTCTTAAAACACGAAATTACTCGGCGACTGGTTCGAGATCGAGCAACTGCAGGAGACGCGAAGGATTGGTCACCGAAACAGCCGGCGCATATTTCGGATCCTCGGCACTGGCCCAACCGGTCCACCGGGTCGTGTTGTACTGGAAGAAGGACGGGCTGTTATAGAGCGGAATGATGGGCAGTGCCTCAGCGATGATCAGCTGGACCTGATCCATGACCGCCTTTTGCTCAGCCGGATCCTTGATCGTCGTGTACTTCTTGAGAAGCTCGACCACCTCGGCATTTTCCCAATGCGGCGCGGTGAAGCGGCTCTTGCCGAAGTCAGCAGGGTTAAACGAGCGGATATAGGGCAAATAGGGGTTCGATGCGGCCGCCAGAGAGTTCAGCGTCAACTCGAAATTGCCCGCGATGAGATCTGACGTCCAGACCGCTGCTTCCGGGGTCGAGAGCGATACGTTGATGCCGGCTTCCTGCAGCGTCTCCATGGCGATCTGTACGGCGTCGATCCAGTCGGTCCAGCCATTGGGGACCTTGAAATCGAGTTCGAGCGGCGTGCCATCGGGATTGTCGCGGAAACCATCGCCGTTCGCATCGACATAACCAGCTTCGTCGAGCAGGGCCATGCCGGCTTCGAGGTCGAACTTGCCATATTGGCCGAACTGCGTTTCGACTTCGGGATTGGCGAAGGCGGCATAGAGTTCACCGAGACCGGAGGGATCTTCGTTGAGCAGCGGATAGCCATAACCGGCAATGTCGACGATAGCCTGGCGATCGACCAGCATGCTGAGGGCGCGGCGGAAGTTCACATCGTTAAAGGCCTTGCGCGCATTTTCATCCGGCGAAACCTGCGACACCTGCATTGAAACAAGGCTCGAGGGCGTGAACCAATATTTGTGGTGCTCGGGATCCTTGGCGACAAAGGTGTTGTCGATATCGGGAATAAAGCTCGTGCCCCAATCGAGGCTACCGTCGGCGAGAGCTGCGAGCACCTGCGGGTTGTCGGCAAGCTGGGGCATACGAAGGCAATCGACGGCCAGATTGTCGGCGTCCCAATAATAGGGATTGCGGCATTGCTCGTAGACTTGCGGGGTAAAGCGCGTGATCTCGGTCATAGGACCCGAGCCAACCGGATTTTCATTGGCGAAGGTGACGGGATCAGCGACTTCGGACCAGATGTGCTCGGGCACGATCGGCATGCCGACAATGGTATTGGCGATCAGCGAATTGGCTTCCGTCAGGTTGAAGCGCACGGTGCGATCATCCACCTTTTCGACCGATGCGATCTGCGGCGTGATCGAGATAAAATCGAGCGCGGGGAATTTCTTGATGTAGTCGTAAGTAAAGAGCACGTCGTCGGCGGTGAAATCCTCGCCATCGGACCATTTGAGGCCATCGCGCAGCGTAAAGGTGATCGACTTGAGATCGTCGGCCAGTTCGAAGCTTTCGGCGAGCCGGTAGTTTGGCTCATTGCCCTGCAGGCGATTGAAGACGACGAGCGGCTCGTAAAGAAAATCCTGCGTCGTATAGCGCGCCGAAGTCTGGCTGAACGGATTGAAATTGCGCACAAATGTCGTGACCTGTTCGGACGCCAGGGTCAGAACCTTACCGCTGTCCTGCGCGTAGACCGGCGATGCCAGGGTCAGCACCGCCAAAGATGTCGTCGCAATAAAACTCAATTTACGCATTGGGGTCTCTCCTTGCTCGGCGACGCCCCCTCAGGCGAAGCCGTTCTCCTTGAAAATCTTCTCCACCTCAGCGTGGAGGGTTTTGGTATCAGCACGAAGCGCGCCGAGTTTATCTTCCGCACGAGCAACGCGCTTTAGGGTCGCATCCGACATAGGACGGGCGGCTTTAGCGGCGGCTTCGCTCGCCGCAAGATCGCCTTGGCTGTGAAGGGCGAAATCGTAACCGGCGTCGAGCGCTGCCCGGACGCGATCGGACCAGCTGCCCGATAGAGCATCCATAGTCAGGCAATCGGTGATCAACACGCCGTCATAAGCGAGCATGGTGCGAATGAGGTCGCAAACGCGCGGCGAGATCGAGGCCGGCAGATCCGGATCGATCTTTGAAAAGATCAGATGCGCGACCATGGCCCAGGGACTGTCCTTGAGACGGATGAAGGGCAGGAAATCGCTGTCCATCATCTCGTCGACGCTGGCGTGGACCACAGGTAGATCGTGGTGCGGATCGACATCGACGCGGCCATAGCCGGGGATGTGCTTGATGATGGGCATGGAGCCCACGTCGAGCAGGGCCTCGACCACAACGCGGCCAAGTTCGGCAACCAGCTCGGGATCAGCACTGAAAGAGCGGGACGATATGATGTCATGCGTGCCGGCGCGCGCCAGATCGAGAACTGGCGTAGCGCCGCTGCCGATCCCGAGTTCGGTCATCATAGACCCCATAGCAAGCGTCGACTGCCGCAGGGCATGCTTGGCAAGGGCCAGATCTTTTTTGGCCAAGGCGCCGAAGTGACCGATGGGGCGGAACAGCGGCCAGTTGCCATTGTCGAGCCGCTGCACGCGACCGCCTTCCTGATCGATATAGACAGGCGCATCAGCCCGGCCGACAGCGTCCCGGAACTGACCGACCAGGTGCCGAATCTGGTCGGGATTGTCGAGATTGCGCTTGAAGAGGAAGAGGCCAAAGGGATTGGCTTCGCGAAAGAAGGCGATTTCCGAAGCCGAGAGCTCAAGACCCGGCATGCCGACGAAAAGCGCGAGTGGTGTCGACGTCATGACTGACCCCAATGATCGGGTTTAAAGGGCATGAGGGAAGGAAAAGCGAGCAAGTCCACGGTCGTGACTCACCCAGCCGCCCGCGGTAATTGCTGCGCGGCAGCCCGACGCAGGAAGCCGTCGGCACGCTCGAGCGCGGCTTCACCCTCTGCCGCGTTCATGCCCGTCAGCGCCATGAGGATGGCGAGCTTGACGTTGTTCCTGGCTGATTTAAGGAATTGCTCGGCGGCCTCAGTCGAGCAGCCGGTGGCATCGATGAGGATGCGGCTGGCGCGGGCGAGCAGCTTTTCATTGCTGACCGAAAGGTCGACCATGAGATTTTCATAGGATTTGCCAATGCGGATCATGCTGGCCGTTGTCAGCATGTTGAGAACCAATTTTTGTGCCGTGCCCGACTTAAGCCGGGTGGAACCAGTCAGTGCTTCAGGGCCGACCACGGGCGAGATCGCGATATCGGCCATGGCAGCGATCGTCGAAGCCGGATTGCAGGACAGCGCCACCGTGACCGAGCCGACGCTCTTGGCATAATCGAGCCCGCCGATGACATAGGGAGTACGGCCGCTGACGGCGATGCCGACGACAACGTCTCTCTTTGTCAGGCCGACTTTTTCAAGATCCTGCCGCCCCTCGTCGCGCGAGTCCTCTGCCCCTTCTATGGGATGACGAAGAGCGTGATCGCCACCAGCGATCAGCCCAATGACCATGCCCTCCGGCACGCCGAAGGTTGGGGGGCATTCGGAGGCGTCGAGAACGCCTAGACGCCCGCTGGTTCCCGCACCCATATAGATGAGACGCCCGCCATGGCGGAATGCTTCGACCACATGATCAACGGTTGCGGCGACCTGCGGCAGCACCTTTTGCACGGCCTCTGCCACATGATGATCCTCGCGATTCATCGCGCCGACAATCTCGATCGAGCTCATCAGGTCGATCTGCATCGTCTCGGGATTGCGCGCTTCGGAAACGAGCTGTTCCAGCTCAGCCATCAGCGTAGTTCTTGCCATGTGCCCAATGCTCTCGTTCACCGGCAAGGCTAGAAGCGATTATTCCGACTGTCAATTCAAGAAGGAATATTGTATTCCGATACCAGATTGTTCCACAGGCTGGCATCGGCATAAGCCACTGCAATGCCAGTTGCATTTTGAATCGTCTCGGCTTTAGTCCTCGCCGCGGGGACGGCGGTCGGCGCCGGTTCGGGGGAAGTCGCCATGTCCGTTCTCAAAGTGCTGAGTGCCCAGCTCGACAGCATGACCCAGGCCGATCGCCAGATCGCGCAGTTCATCATCGACAACCCCGAAAAGATGTTGACGCTGTCTTCCGCGGCGCTGGCGGAAGCAACAGGGCGCAGCCAATCGAGCGTGGTCAAGTTCAGCCAGAAGCTCGGCTACGGCGGCTATCAG
>CAJYKO010000187.1 GCA_913775215.1 uncultured Devosia sp.
CCATGACGCTGGCGGACCGGTTGATCGTCATGAATGCGGGGATCGTCGAGCAGGTGGGCAATCCGTCCGAGGTTTATCATCACCCGGCGAGCCTTTTCGTCGCGGATTTTATTGGCTCGCCGGCCATGAATCTCGTGCGCGGTTTCTTTTCCGAGGATGGGTATTTCCGCCACGGCAATGGCGGCATGATCCGACTTCCAGGTCTTGCCCCGCATCACCTCAGCCAGGAAGTTTCGGTGGGCATTCGCCCTGAACTCGTGCGCCGCGTTGACGCCTCGGACAAGAACGCGATCCAGGCGACGGTCGATTACACCGAAGAACTCGGCGCCTCGCGGCTGATCTATGCCCGCGCCGATGGTAGCAGGATCATTGCCGTCGATACGCGTGGCGATGCGCTCGGCACCGGCATGCCGGTCCATTTCGCGTTCGACGAAGCCGATGTGCACGTTTTCAGCCACGACACCGGACGCCGCGTCGATGCGCCCGGCCGCAGCCACCGCAGTTCTGCAACCGTTTCCGCCTGACCCCTGGAGATTATCTTGAGCAATATCATTGGTACCGGCTTTAATGTCGGCTCGACCGACGGCGAACTCGACAGCTTTCACGAAGACATGCGCGCCCTCGCCGATATGGGCGTCGATACGGTCGAGCTGGGTCTCACCAGCCTCGACCTGATCTCGGGCGGACGGATCATTCCCGAGCGCATGCAGCGGCTCGAAGCGATCACCAAGCAGTTCGACTTCCGCTACACGGTTCACGGTCTTGTCTCGTCGAACTTCATGGATCCGGTCACGCAGCGATACCAGATCGATGCCGCAAAGGCCCTGATTGAAGTCTGCGATCGCGTCGATGCGCGCGTCATCGTCCAGCACGGTGGATGCCTGCGCGCCGACCAGATCGCAGAGCGCCATGGTGCCGACCAGCGCGAACGCGAAGCTCTCACCGAACTGGCCGATTTCGCCCGGCCCTATGGCGTGCGCATTGCGCTCGAAAACATTTTTACGACAGAGCTCGGCCAGTATCGCCAGACGCCGAGCCAGGTTGCCGAGACTGTAAGGGCGGTCAACCATCCCAACGTCGTTGCGCTGATCGATTTTAGCCATGCCTATATCGAGAGCACCTATCGCGGCCTGGATTTCTTCAGTGAAATCAGCGCCATGGCGCCGGTTACCGGCCACCTGCACGTCCACGACAGCTTTGGTCGCCCGCAGGGTTTCTATAAGCCATTCCACCCACAGGAAAACACGGCGATGGGGATCGGCGATCTACACATGCCGCTCGGCTGGGGCGATATCGACTGGGACCGGATCTTTTCCGAACTCACCTTCCTGCCCGACACCGTCCTGATGATGGAAGTCGGCCGCCGCTACCGCGCCGAACAGCCCGAAAGCCTCCGCCGCGCGCGCGAACTGGCTGGGCTAATGGCGCCGGAAGCCGTTGCCGCTCAGTAAGCCCTTGGCTGGAAGGGTGTTTTCCATCCTCCCAGCCTTTTCTCAGCCGTGTTTGTCCGGATAATTCACGCCACGATTTACAGCGCCTGGACAAGACGATGCCCATCACTATCCGCCGTGCCCGCGCCGCCGACCGGGACGCGATCATAGCCATGCATGTGGAGATGAGCCGCAAAGCCTACGGGCACATTCTGTCGGAGTATTATTTCGCCGAAGTTTTGCCGGTGGAGAAGGACAAGCTCTGGACGGAACGCTTTGCCAGCCCGGTCGACCCCGAGCGGCTATCGATCATGGTTGCGGATGCGGATGGGATGCTGGCGGGTTTTACCAGCGTGGTCTTTGAGCCCAGCGACAAGTGGGGCGCTTACCTGCATCACCTCTATGTCGGCTCAGACTTTCAGCGGCAGGGGCTGGCGCGACGGCTTTGGCTCGCCGTTCTGGACACTTTTCCTGTTGCCTTTCAGGACGCCCCGATTTCCCTTCTCGCACTCGAAGGAAATATGCCAGCGCGTGCGCTGTATCACCGCGTAGGTGGCAAGGTGGAAGAACGCATCTTGGCGCAGTATCCGGGCAGTCCGGACACGCCTGTTCTGCGCTATACTTGGCCGAATCCGGATGTGCTGCGACAAATGATTGCAACTCAGCGCTGCCTTTGATTCCTTAGTTATAGGAAACGCAGGCAGCGACTTTGGGCGGCATGGCCGAAACCGGTCGTGCGCGCAGATCTCGGCGAAAATCGCTGGGGGACATGCCGGCTATCTTGCGGAAGAGTTTGTTGAAGGCACTGAGCGAACCGAAGCCACTTTCCATAGCGATCTGCAGCACGTTTTCGTCGTCGCGCATCAATAGGGCTTGGGCGTAGGACAGACGGATCAGGTTGACGTAGTCGTTGAGCGTCATTCCGGTGCATTTCTTGAAGACCGTCATGGCGTATTTCGGGTGGACATCGGCCGCCACGGCGATGTCGACGGAATCGATATCCTCGCGAAAATTGTCGGCAATGAAATCGCAGATACGGACGACGATCGGCGAAATGTGCTGATCGGTCGAGGAGCCGTCGATCTTGATCGGATGGCTCGACAGCAGCTCATAGGGCGCGAAACGGATGCGCTCGATGCGCAGGAGCAGTTCGTCGACGGCGACGCTGACGCGCAGCGGATCGTCCGAGCGTACATAATCGTTCCAGCGGGCAAAATTCAGGGCATCGGAAGGATCGGTCGCCTTGGTGACGAGTGAAGCGCCTTGCATGAGGCCGGCCTGCACGTCCTGGGGCAGGCGCAGGCGGAAGAAATGGACGAGCGGCAGATGGCCGCCGGTATAGACGAGGTCTTCGGAAGCATCGTCGAGCCTATGTGGCTGACCGCCCCAGAAAAGCGCGAGATCGCCGGCGGAAAAGCGCACTTCATAGCCGCTCATGGCATAATGGGCCCAGCCGCGGACGATATAATTGACCTCGACCTGCGCATGCCAATGCGGCGTGCGCATCAGCAGCGGCGAGGCATGGAACATGTTGAGTTCGGTCGGCAGGCGCTCTACCCCGTTCGGGGACGGCTCATAAAAGCCACGCTCCGCCATCTTACTATCCGCCAATTTGAAATACCCAATCAGAGCGACGGCTCATATAGAGTCTCTAGCTTAGGTAGCGCTCGGCATAAGAGCAAGGGAGGAGAGTGCGCGGGGCCATCGGCCGGCTGCGCCCGCCTGATTCTGCCGACATGCAATAGATCGGGCCGGCCGGGGAAAACCGGGATGGCTCAGTGCGAGGAAAGAACATGACTGACAAGAAGATTCGCTGGGGCATTATCGGCCCAGGCAGCATCGCCAAGGCCTTCCGCGGCGGCGTCAACGGCTCTCAGCACGGCGTGCTTGCAGCCATCGCGACGCGCGATCCGAGCAAGCCGAACCTGGCGACAGATTTCCCGGGCGTGCGCGTCGTCCATGGTTACGATGCGCTCTTGGCCGACAAGGACATTGATGCTGTCTATATTGCCGTGCCGCATACCGGCCACGCCGAATGGGCGATCAAGGCCGCGGAAGCGGGCAAGCATGTGCTGGTCGAAAAGCCGCTGGCGCTTTCGGCGCACGAAATCGACGCCGTGTTCCATGCGCACAAGAAGGCCGGCACTTTTGCCGGGGAAGCCTTCATGTATCGCCTGCACCCGCAGGTGAAGCAGCTTCTCGACCTGATCAAATCCGGCGCCATTGGCGAAGTGCGGATGATCCAGTCGAGCTTCGGCTTCTCCATGGGCAAGTTCCAGCCGCAGCATCGCCTGTTTGCTTCGGCACTGGCTGGCGGCGGTATCCTCGACGTTGGGGGCTACCCGGTTTCGATGGCGCGGCTGATCGCCGGCGCAGCGCTCGGCAAGCCGTTTGCCGATCCCGTAAAGGTTTCGGGCACGGCCAAGCTCAATGACGAGGGCACCGACGACTGGGCGGCGGCGCTGCTGACGTTCGAGAACGGCATTGTGGCGCAGGTGTCCTGCGCCGTGATGGCGAACCTTGACAATGTGCTGCGCATCCATGGTTCGGAAGGCCGGATCGAAGTGCCCGATTTCTGGTTTGCCAATGGCAATCGCGACCAGGGCCTCGGCCGCATCGACATCATCAAGGGCGGCAAGACCGAGACCGTATCGGTCAACGAAACCGCGCATGTCTATTCGTTCGAAGCGGACGCGGCTTCGCTCGCCATTCTCGAAGGCAAGCAGGAATTTCCAGCACCGGGCATGACCTGGGCCGACAGCCTTGGCAATGCGCGCGTCCTCGACCAGTGGCGCAAGGATGCCGGGATCGAATATTCGGTCGAGAAATATACGAACCGCGTCAATACTTTGGACAACCGGAAGCTTGGTCCGAACACCGGCGTCATCACTAAGCGCTCGATCCCTGGGCTCAATAAGCCGGCTTCGGCTGTGGCCCTCGGTTTTGAGGATTTCCGCACCTTCTCGTCGGGCGCGATTCTGCTCGATGCGTTCTGGGAACGCGGCGGCAATATCTTCGACACTGCCTTCATCTATGGCGGCGGCTATACCGAAAAGCTTTTTGGCGAATGGCAGAAGAGCCGCGGGGTGCGCGACGAGGCCGTCGTCATCGGCAAGGGCGCGCATTCGCCGCTCGTTTATCCGGACGTTATCGGCAAGCAGCTCACCCAGTCGCTTGACCGCCTGCAGACGGACTATGTCGACGTCTATTTCATGCACCGCGACAACACCGATGTGCCGGTTGGTGAATTCGTCGATGCCATGGATGCCGAAGTCAAGGCTGGGCGTATCCGTGGGCCGTTCGGTGGTTCCAACTGGACCAAGGAACGAATGGACGAGGCGATTGCCTATGCAGAACGCACCGGCAAGACCAAGCCGCAGGCGCTCTCCAACAACTTTGCGCTGGCCGAAATGCTTGACCCGATCTGGGCGGGTTGCGTCACATCGTCGACGCCTGATTTCAAGCAGTGGTTGATCGATCGTCAGGTCACCAACTTCTCGTGGTCGAGCCAGGCACGCGGCTTCTTCACCGACCTTGCTGGTCGGGACAAGACCGACAACGAGGAACTGGTCCGCGTCTGGTATAACGAGCAGAACTTTGGCCGTCGCGATCGGGCGATCGAGCTGGCCAAGCAGCTTGGGCACAATCCGATCCATGTGGCACTGGCCTATGTGCTGGCCCAGCCCTTCCCGAGCGTTCCGCTGATCGGGCCGCGGCGTCTGGTTGAACTCGAAGACAGCCTCAAGGCGTTCGAGATCAAGCTGACGCCAGAACAGGTGAAGTGGCTCGAAGGCTAACCGCCACAAAGCCAAGCCAAATCAAGGGGTCCGGCAACGGGCCCCTTTTTTATTGGCTGGAATGGCGACAACAATTTCTCATTCCTGCGTAGAGAATTCATCCGCGTTGTTCGGCAAGACAAGACAGTTTGTACCCTGCCACGTGGTTGCCAGGTCAGATTCCCTGCCCTATCTTATCCATCGTGAGATTACGATCTCGCGCAATTCTCAGGGCGGGGCGAAACTCCCCACCGGCGGTAAGGCGGCGACGCCAAGCCCGCGAGCGCCTTCGATTTCGGTTGAAGGGTCAGCAGATCCGGTGTGACTCCGGAGCCGACGGTCATAGTCCGGATGAAAGAGAATGAGTTGGTAAGCGCTTGATTGCGCTCGCGTTTCGGCGCGAGCGGTCAAGTATTCGCCTTCTCGTAACCCTGGGGAAACTGGTTACGGAAAGGACGACTTATGAACCAGATTTCCTCTTCCAAGTATGCCAACGCGACTTCCGGAGCACTCTTTATGCTCCTGGCGAGCCTGGCTTTTGCTGCATCCAATACCTTGCAATCGGTTTTGCCGACGCCCGTTGATTATGGCGGGTTCGGGATGAGTTCGACCGGCATGGCGTTTTGGCAATATGTGATTGCTTCGATTCTGGCGCTGCCCATCATCATGCGGATCGGCCTCAGGAATTTGCGCACGAGCCATCCCCTCGCCCATGAAATCCGCGCTTTCGCCTCGGCGCTGGGCGTGCATGTTTTTGTCTATGGTTTCGCCTCGGGCGTACCGATCTGGCAGATGGTGACGCTGCTCGCCACCGGACCGCTGTTCATCATTCTCGGCTCAACCTTATTCCTTGGCGAAAGGGCCTCGACGGCCCGGATTGGGGCGGCTTTGACCGGCTTTGCCGGCGCGATCATCGTTTCGGGGATTGGAGCGGAAGGGTTTAGCGGGCAGACGCTGGTGCCGATATTAGCGGCGGCGCTTTGGGCGACGACGGATATTTTGACCAAGTATCTGACACATAAGGGCGAAAGCCCGGAAACCCTGACTATTTCGCTGCTGGTGCTAATCACGCCGAACCATCTGGCTATCCTGCTGCTGGTGACGGCCTTCGCCTGGGCTTTGCCGGCTGGTGCGGCTCCCGGTTTCCCGTTTGCCCTGCCAACCGGTACGGGATTGCTGCTGCTCCTGTTGCTGGGCGCGCTGACGGCTGCAGCGCAATATCTGTTGAGCTTTGCCTACCGGGCCGCGGACGCGACTTTCCTGCAGCCCTTTGGTGACCTGAAGGTGCCGCTGGGGGCGATCGTCGGCTGGATCGTGCTCGGTCAGGTGCCGTCGGTCTGGTTCTGGCCCGGTGCGGCGCTGATCATTCTGGCTTCGCTGTTCCTTTATCTTGTGGAAGGGCGCAACGAAGACTCCAAATTTGCGGCGGCGTAGCATTCCGCGCGTAGAATAATTCTTCCAAATTCGGCGCCGGCAGTGCGATATTGCCGGCGTCTTTATTTTGAGGGTGTTCTATGGACCGGGGAGAGATTTTGGCGGCGCCAAAAAATTTCGAGGTGCTGCGGGAGCTTATCCTCGAGAGGCGGCGCGAACTGCCCAAGCGCCTCGCGCAGGTTGCGGCCTTTGCGCTCGATCATCCCGATGAGATCGCCTTCGGTACGGCGGCAAGTATTGCAGGCGCTGCGGACGTGCAGCCTTCGACGCTGGTCCGGTTTTCGCAAGCCTTTGGTTTCGATGGCTTTTCGGCGCTGCAGACGGTGTTTCGGGCGCGGCTACGGGAGCGCAATTCGAGCTATGAAGACCGGTTGGCTGAGCTTGAGAGCGGGGATGCGGCGCCAGCGGGATCGGCGGCAATCCTCGGTTCTTTCATCGCCGCGGCGCATCGCAGCCTCGATAATCTAGGGACTGCAATCGACCCTAAACGCTTCGAATCCGCTACCATTACGTTAGCATCGGCGCGCACAATTCATCTTATTGCACGTCGGCGCAGCTATCCGATCGCGACCTATATGGCCTATGCGCTTTCGCAGCTCAAAATCCGCTGCCAGATCGCCGGGACGGCCTCGGGGATCGACGACGATCTTCTCGCCATGGCTGATCCGGGTGACGCAGCTTTTGCGATCAGCTTTTCATCCTATGCACCGGAGACGATCGCGCAGGCTTCAGCGCTGGCGGCGCGCGGCATTCCGATCGTGTCGCTGACCGACTCGGCGTTTTCGCCTTTGGCAGAATGTTCCACCGTCTGGTTTGAACTGGTCGAGGCCGATCATGCCGGGTTCCGATCGCTGTCGGCGAGCATGGCCTTTGCTATGGCGCTTGCCGTGGCGATCGCGGAGGAGCGGCGAAGGACGCAAAATTGATGAATGGAACGTACATTCTATATTTGATCTGATTTGGAAGATGTGTTTCAATTCCTTCAAC
>CAJYKO010000188.1 GCA_913775215.1 uncultured Devosia sp.
CATTCTCGGGCGTCATGTCGAATGGCGCAGGCTGGGCGAGGGCCGGAACCATGGCAGCGATCAGGGCAACGGAGGTGAGAAGCGCGCGCGTGATCATCGGCCCAGCATCTTTCCTGATCCGAAGCGAAGCAGATAGCCCAGCCCTCGGGCGGTTTGGTAAAGCGCAATGCCGAGGAATTGCGCCGTCCCTCGCAAGATACCGATATTGACCTGCCGCGCGCTCTGGCGCATCTGCCAATTGGCCGAGTTGGCATAGATCAGATCGGCGATCAGCCGGTGATGGTAGCCCACCTCCGGCGCGTAGCGGCAGCCGAAAACCACACCCTTGCCTTCCTGGGTCACCGAACGGATATGGACCGGCAATTCTTTGCCGTCGATCCGCGAAAGCGGGGCAAAGCGCAGCTCTGTCGGCATGCTCCGACCCAGACCCGCCGCCCCATTGGGCAGACGGACGGCAACGCCGCCGCTCGACACATTGACCATCATGGCGCGCACCCATTCTCCATCCGCACCGCGGATTTCGCAACGACGTTCGACAGCGACGCGACGGCTGCCCCAGCCCTCGCGCCGCTCGGAAACGACGCCGAGCGCACAACCGGCCAGGATAAGGTTGAAAATGTTCCAGCCGCCAACGACCATCGTCACTTCCGCCTGATACGGCTGAGCGGTGATCTTCCAAACGGTCATCCCGATGGCGAGGACCAGCAGCAAGAAGATCAGATAAAAAGGTCGCGCCAGTTCCGAAAGACGCGAGGATTCTACGCTTTCGTCCTTCGCAGTCACCTTGAAGCTTGGCTTATAGGGATTGCGCGCCACTGAAAACAACGCGCCAAGCAGGTGCACCGACTGGATATATTCGTAGAGTTCGGAAATCCATGGCCAGCGCCAGCGTCCGAAGAGCGAGTTTTGCATCACGAGGTTCACGACCACATAGGTCAGGGTATAGGCGGCGAACTCCCCGCCCGAAGCCGTGAAGATCTGCAGGTCGAAGAAGAGGTAGAAGAAGGGCGCAAAGAGGAAGATCATGCGCGGCAGTGGAAAGAGCCAGAAGAAGGTGCTCGAGAGGTAGCAAAGCCGCTGCGGGAGCGTCAGGCCTTGCTTGAACAGGGGAAAGCTGAAGAGAAGAATCTGCATCATGCCCTGCGCCCAGCGGGTGCGCTGACCGATGAAGCTGGCAAAGGTCACCGGCTGCAGACCCGCCACCAGGGGCTTGTCGACATAGATCGAATTCCAGCCGCGGCTATGGAGTTCGATCGCGGTTTCGCAGTCTTCGGTGATCGAGCGGCCCGAAAAGCCATTGGTGGTCACCAGCGCCTCGCGACGCAGCAAAGCAGCAGAGCCGCAGAAGAAGGCGGCGTTCCAACGATCGAGCCCGCGCTGGATCACGCCATAGAACATCTCGTTTTCCGAAGGCATGACTTCGAAAGTGCGCAGATTGCGCTCAAGCGGGTCGGGATTGAGGAAGAAGTGCGGTGTCTGGACAAGGAAAAGACGATTGTCGCGTCCGAAAAACGGCACGGTTTCCTGAAGGAAATCGCGCGCCGGAGCGTGGTCCGCGTCAAAAACAGCGACGAAGTCGCCTGAGGAGTTGGCAAGGCCATTGTTGAGATTGCCGGCCTTGGCGTGCTCATTGCGCGCTCGGGTGAGATAGCGGCAGCCGAGATCCTCGCAAAGCTTTTGCAGCTGGATGTGTCGTTCCTGCGCATCGGCCGCCTGGTCCGGATCAGGATGATTACGCTTGGCATCGGTCGAGCCATCGTCGAGCAGCCACACGGTAAAGCGGTCTTCGGGATAATCCATGCCCTTGGCCGCGGCCAGCGTGCCGGCGAGGAGCTCATAGTCCTCGTTGTAGGTTGGGATGAATACGTCGACCATCGGCACCGGCTCATCGTCCGGCAAGCGGATCGACTTGTGGCTCGGCATCGGCCGCACCACAACGAACAAGCTGAGGAACAGCATGAGGATGCAGTACATCTCGGCCAGGTAGAGGATCAGGCCGGGAATGAAGTCTAGCCATTGATCCCATGGCGGCAGCGTGCTCGTTGTGCGCCAATAGGCGTAGCGAAGCACGATAATGGTGCCGAAGGTCAGGAGCAGCAGGCGCCAGTTGCCTTCGAGGCGCAACAGCTTGATCACCATCATCGCCAGCAGAAGAACCGCACCCATGACAAGGTGGGTCTGCAGGCTCACCGGAATCGTCACCAGCGTTATGACGACCGCGGAGATCGCGATCCAGAGGACGACGGTCAGCGCCTTGTTCATCGCCTGCTCCCTTGTCTAGTTGCCGCCCGAAAGCGGGGATGGAACCGTCACCCCTGTGGATGTTGGTCGCGGTAGTCCACTGCCCGTCTGTGTGCTTGTGCCACCAGGAGCCGGTACGATCGGGGCGCCCGGCGGCGGCGTGGGAATTGGTGTGGTGGTCTGCACCGTCTGCACACTCTGCGTGGGGCGCGATGGGGCAGGGCGGCTGACGGCCACAGGACGGCTGATCGGGATGACCTCGGCAAAGCCATCGGCATTGACCGGTTTGATGGGCGCCGCGATCCGCCCGATCGCTGCCGGTGCGGCGCTCGCCGGGAAGACCTCGGTGTTGAGCCGCAGGCGATACATGATATCGAGCAGGGCTTCCTCGGAAACTTCGCGACGGCAAAGCTGCACGCGAATGATGATGGTGCCGCGATCCACGGCACCCGAAGGCCGCAAGGTCGGCTCTATCCGCTGCCAGGCGTAAAGGCAGGCGTCGCCATTTGGCGGCCGCGCAATCGCATAGCCGAAGGGACCATAGGCATTCTGCACATAGTAAGGTGAAACCGCCATGCCCGAACCGGGCCAGGCGGCAAGTGCTTCCTCGGTCAGGTTTACCTGCGTGAAGGGAATGTCCTTGAGCGCGGCATCGCTGCCATCGCCGCCTTTGCTCGTGAAGCGGATGACGCTGATCTTGTTCTCGCCGACACTGCGCGCTTCCGTGGCGAGTGAAATGTCCTGCCTTATGGCATTGGGATAGGTCGTCTCGACCACCGTGATGATGGCCGGACCGCCCGGTGGCGGCAGGATGATGGCTTTGGAGGGCCGGATGATCTCGGCTTCTGAGGACGGCATGTCGCTTGTCGTGGCACAACCTGCCAGTGCCGCGGCCATAAAGGTGGCAGCAATACCCTTCCGTACGATATTGCCCCAAGGGAGCACAGTGCGCGTTTTGTCCTGCATGTCAGATAAATCCGAGCTTAGCCCAATATTGCTAGCAACGGCGTCCTGCCTGCTGGATAGCTATGACAAAACTAGGCAAAGCATGGTTAACGAAGCGATAATTCACGCCCCCACTTATGACATGCCTGCCACGGCCGCAATGCGGGACAGCAACTGGAGTTGTCCGACCCCTCTACTTGCTGGGATTGCAAAGCCGCAGCATTAAGCGGCTTCTTTTCGCCCTATTTAAGAGAATCGATAAAATTTATATGGCACTGCACCAATTTTGGTGCAATGGCCTAATTTAACTCGCAATTTATTGTGGTTGCGATTGGGATTAATCCCAATACCCGCCTCTTTTTTATTCGGAGGCGGTGTCCTTGCCATAATAGTTCTGGTCGAGCACGATGCGATCGCGGCCGGTCGCAACTCGATGGTCATTGGTGTCGCGGAGCGAATAGACGCAGCCGCAATATTCCTGCTGGTAGAATTCTTCGCGCTTGGAAATCTCGATCATACGCGCAGAGCCGCCGCCCTTGCGCCAATTATAATCCCAATAGGAAAGGCCCTCATAGGGGGCTGCGGCGCGCTTCCCGCAATCATTGATCTGCGCCATGTTTTTCCAGCGTGAAATGCCGAGCGAACTCGTCATGACAGGAAAGCCATGCTCATGGGCATACAGCGCGGTGCGCTCGAACCGCATGTCGAAGCACATGGTGCAGCGAATGCCGCGTTCAGGCTCATGCTCCATGCCCTTGGCGCGCGCAAACCAATTGTCGCGGTCATAGTCTGCATCGACGAACGGCACGCCGTGCTTTTCGGCAAAGCGTACATTCTCGTCCTTGCGCAGCAGGTATTCGCGCTTGGGGTGGATGTTGGGATTGTAAAAAAAGATCGTGTATTCGACGCCCGAGGCCAGCATGGCCTCCATCACTTCGCCCGAACACGGGGCGCAGCACGAATGGAGCAGCACTTTCTTTTCGCCGCTGGGAGGGGTGAGGACTGGACGTTCAAAATCTTCGCTCATAGGCGCGGCATAGCAAAAGCGCGGGAGGATTTCCAGTTTTTCAGGAGATCGTCATGTGGGTTTGGCTGGCGCAGCGAGCCACCTTTCCCTTTGGGGGAAAGGTCAGCCCATGGGCCGGGTGAGGGGGGCTATCGCTGCCCGTCAATTGGCTCCGGTATAACCGTCGCAACGATCGAGGCATCGAGCGCTTCATAGTCCGCCAGCCCGATCGCCGCATAAAGCTCCGCGCGGGTCTGCATCTCTTCGAGCATTGCTTTGGTCGAGTCATCGCGCGCGATAGTGCCGTAAAGCTTTTCCTGCGCCTTGTTGGCGACGCGCAGCGATGAGACCGGCCAGATCACCATGCGGTAGCCCATCTCTTCGAATTCGCTCGCCGTGAAGAATGGCGTCCGGCCGAATTCGGTCATGTTTGCCAGCAGCGGCACGCCCGGCATGCGGGCCGAAAATTCGCGGAACATGTCGGCCGTAGTCAGCGCCTCGGGGAAGATCGCGTCGGCCCCGGCTTCCATGTACATCTTGGCCCGCGCGACAGCGCCATCCATGCCTTCGCTTGCCGCCGCGTCTGTGCGCGCCACGACATAGAGATGCCGCCGCGCCTTGGCTGCTGCTGCAACCTTTGCGGCCATGTCGCGCGCATCGGCGAGTTTCTTGTCGTTGAGATGTCCGCACTTCTTGGGCAGCAACTGATCTTCGAGATGCACGGCTCCGGCGCCTGCATCCTCAAAGGTCCGCACCATGTGCATGACATTGAGCGCTTCGCCATAACCGGTATCGCCATCGACCAGCACCGGCAGTCCGCTCGCCCGCGCCACCTGACGGATAAAGAAAGAGACTTCATCGACAGTAATGATGCCCAGATCAGGCAGGCCCATCGACGCCGTCATCGCCGCGCCGGAAAGATAAAGTGCCTCGAATCCGGCATTGCGCGCCTGGATCCCCGCCATGCCGTTATGCGCGCCCGGCAGCCGCAAAATGCCGCCGCACTCGATCAGCGCCCGAAAGCGCAGGCCAGCCGGTTCGCTCGGCATGTCGGAGGAGAGAAGATACGGCATGGTCAATTCCTTTCGACGCTGGCCGGTTCTGCCGCGCGTCCAGCGGTCTTATCTTTCCCTCGTCTTTCCAAGAAGAGGGCTAATCGAGATGGGGTCATCGCTTTTCGATTGGTACGAAGGCGAGGTCTTCCGGTCCGGTATAATTGGCGCTCGGCCGGATGATCTTGTTGTCCTGCCGCTGCTCGATGACATGCGCTGCCCAGCCTGACGTTCGAGCAATGACGAAAAGCGGGGTAAACATAGCCGTGGGCACGCCCATCATGTGATAGGAAACGGCGCTGAACCAATCGAGATTGGGGAACATCTTCTTGGCGTCCATCATGGTCGCCTCGATCCGCTCTGCAATGTCATACATCCGCGTCGAGCCCGCCTCTTGCGAGAGACTTTTAGCGACTGTCTTGATGACCTCGTTACGTGGATCGGAAACCATATAGACCGGGTGCCCGAAGCCGATGATCACCTCGCGGTTTTCAATCCGTTGGCGAATATCCGCCTCTGCCTCATCCGGATTGGCATAACGCTTCTGGATGTCGAAGGCGACCTCATTAGCCCCGCCATGCTTGGGCCCCCGCAGCGCGCCGATCGCGCCGGCCAGCGCCGAGAACATGTCCGAGCCGGTTCCGGCAATGGTCCGCGCCGTAAAAGTCGAGGCATTGAACTCATGTTCGGCGTAAAGGATCAGCGAGACCTGCATAGCTTTGACATGGCTCTCGCTCGGCTTGGTGCCATGGAGCAGATGGAGGAACTGGCCACCGATGCTCTCGTCGTCGGTCTCTACCTCTATCCGCCGGCCGTTTTGTGCAAAATGGTACCAATAGAGCAGCATGGAGCCCTGAGACGCTAACAGTCTGTTAGCAATATCCCGCGCGCCGCTGAAGTTATGGTCGTGCGTTTCCGGCAATACGCAGCCGAGAACCGAAACCCCGGTGCGGAGCACATCCATAGGATGCGTTGCGGCCGGCAGCAGCTCGAGTGCCGACTTAACAACCTCCGGCAGTCCCCGCATCCGCCTCAGAGATGCTTTATAAGCCCTGAGTTCGCTCGCCGTTGGCAATGTTCCGTGGATCAACAGATGCGCGACTTCTTCAAACTCGCAATTGTGTGCAAGATCAAGAATGTCATAGCCGCGGTAATGAAGATCATTTCCAGTTCGGCCAACTGTGCAGAGCGCGGTATTTCCTGCAATGACGCCCGAAAGCGCCACGGATTTCTTTGGCTTCGGCAAGCTCAAGTGCATTCCTCCCTAACGCCACCCAAGCTTCCTCCAAGCCCGAGCGACTCCCTCACTATAAGGGGCTCGAGCAGAGACGCAAACGAAAGGGAAGTATGGGCGAGAGAGCCTAGAGCCCCTTTGTTTATCGTTGTTAGGGGCAGGTCCAGCGCAAAGCCTATGCGAAAAAAGGACGCCCAATCGAGCGTCCTTCTCTAATTTTTGCGAGAACTACTTTGTGTCTCCGCGGCCAGGCTTCGGCATCCGCTCGACGGTAGTCGTCGACGGATTGCGCTTTGCTTCAGCCACCGGAATAAGACGGCCCGTTCGGGCGTCGCGTCCGATGTCGAAGGTCTTACGATCGTTTGACATGCTATTTCTCCTTTCTCCCGCATCACTTTTGTCAAATGCCTCCTCGGCGCTTGACACAGGTTGATCTGAAGAACAGCATGTCACGGCTGTAAGAGCACTGGACGCAAGGGCGGCGGGTCCGCCTTGGCTGTTCAAAAAGGGCGATGTGTTCGAAGCACATCGCCCTAATTCAATGTCAAAAATCCCAGTCTTCGTCTTAGGTGGCTATGGCCTTGCCGATGACGTAGCTCGAGCCTGAGCCCGAGAAGAAGTCATG
>CAJYKO010000189.1 GCA_913775215.1 uncultured Devosia sp.
CGGCGATGAACCGCTCTTCAAAGATTTCCATCTTGCCGGTGCGCCGCCACGCAGCCATGGCCCGGCGCAGCTGGTCTGCCTCGCCTTGAGTGAAACCCGCGCCCTTGATCGCCATCTGCATGGCTTGTTCTTGGAAAAGTGGAACGCCCAACGTCTCCTTCAACACCTCGTCCAGCTGGTCGCCCGGCTTGGGCGCCCAATGCTCGGTGCCATCGCGGCGCTTGAGATAGGGGTGGACCATGCCGCCCTGGATCGGGCCAGGGCGCACGATCGCCACTTCGATGACAAGATCATAGAACCGGCTGGGTTTGAGCCGTGGAAGCATGGTCATCTGCGCCCGGCTTTCGATCTGGAACACCCCGATTGTGTCCGCCCGGTGGGTCATGGCATAGACGCGAGCCTTGTCCATCGGACCAGTATTGGTCTCCTCGGCCAGAAGCTCGGTCAGCGTGTAGTTTTTCTCGTAATGCACGTGCAGCAGCTCGAAAGCCCGCCGCAGACAGGACAGCATGCCCAGCGCCAGAATATCGACCTTGAGAATGCCAAGGGCGTCGATATCGTCCTTGTTCCACTCGATGATCGCCCGGCTGTCCATCGCCGACTGCCCGATCGGCACGAGGCTTTCGAGAGAGTCGCGGGTGATGACGAAGCCGCCCACATGCTGGGACAGGTGGCGCGGAAAACCACGCAGCACTTTGACCACCTCGAACATCTGCGCCAGCACGGGGTCGTCGGGATTGAGCCCGATGCCCTTAAGATCGCCGAGGTCGAGTTTGCTACCCCAGCCCCAGTGCAACTGATTGAAGGAGGCGACGGTATCATCCGATACCCCAAATACCTTGGCCGTTTCGCGAATAGCGCTTTTGGAGCGGTATGATATGACGTTGGCCGTCAGGCCGGTACGGCGTCCGCCGTATTTCTGGTAGACATATTGCATCACCTCTTCGCGCCGCTCATGCTCGAAGTCGACGTCGATATCGGGCGGCTCGTCCCGCTCGGTGGAAATGAAGCGACCAAATACCAATGTGCGCTGGGTAGGATCGACTTCGGTGATACCAAGACAGAAGCACACTGCTGAATTGGCTGCCGATCCGCGACCCTGGCACATGATCTTTCGATCGTATCGCGCGTAACGAACGACGTCTTCAACGGTGAGGAAGTAGGCGGCATAGCCTTTGTAGGCGATTAGGCAGAGCTCGCTCCAAAGACTGCGCTTTATCTTGTCGTCGACGCCGTTGGGGTAACGTTTCTGAGCGCCTTCCCACGTCAGGCGCTCCAGCGTCTGCTGCGCCGTTTCGCCATTGCCGACCGTCTCTTCGGGGTAGTTGTACTTGAGCTGGCTCAGGCAGAATTTGATGCGGGCCGTAAAGGCTTGGGTCTGGGCAATGGCGTTTGGGTGCTCGGCAAAAAGACGCGCCATTTCTTCGGGCAGCTTGAGGCAGCGTTCGGCATTGGCTGCAAGCAGAAAGCCCGCCTCTTCTAGGGTCACATGCTCGCGGATGCAGGTGACAACGTCGAGCACGATGCTGCGCTCGGGTGCATGGTAATGCACGTCGTTACTGGCGATCATATAGGCATGGTGACGTTGCGCCAGTGCAGCAATGCGATTGAACCGCGCCCGATCATGACCATCGAAACGCGGCACGGCTGCAACCCAAACACGCCCCGGGGCGTGTCGGCCAAGCCCATCAAGCGTTTTCTCGGTCAGCCCCCAATCGTCTTCGTCGGGCATGAGGATGAAAAGCTGTCCCACCGAAAAATCTTCGGTTGGCCCGTACATATCCCGCGAAGCAGGATCGCTAAGCCCGAAAAGATCGGTGAGAAAGAGCTTGGGATTGCCCTTTTCCCCGCGCCTGTTGCCGATGGTCAGAAGCTTGCACAGCCGCCCATAGGCAATTCGGTCGGTCGGATAAGCGATGATGTCCGGCGTGCCATCGGCGAACACCAGCCGGACGCCGACGAGATACCGAAAATCCGGGCTGCGCTCCTTGTTGTCTCGCGCCGTGCCATAACCACGGACGACGCCGGCAAAACTGTTGCGATCGCAAAGGCCTAGCGCCGTCATCCCGGCTGCCATTGCGTGTGCAACCAGTTCTTCGGGGTGAGACCCGCCGCGCAGGAACGAGAAGTTGCTGGTGGTGATCAGCTCGGCATAGAAGGGTGCAGACAGCACAACCGGCGGGGGCGCCTCGCTCATGAAAAGAACCCGTGCAGATACCAGGTCGGCTGTGTTTCAGCGCCATAAAAGCCCTGCCGAAACACCCAGAACCGGCGCCCCTCCTGATCCTCGACCACGTAATAGTCGCGTGTTACGTCGTCAGGCACGTAAAGCGGTAAATCCGGATCATAGGGTGGCGGGGGAGGAGGCAGCTCGCCGGGCTCCGACTGCCTTGGCGGCGGAGGTTCCACCAGCTTCAATTTCTTGCCGCTGCGCCACCATTCTGCGCTCAGCCGTTCCGGCCCTTCGCCCTTGATGATCCGATAGCTCTCGCGTCGCCACAGCATCGCCGCAGGCAGCCCATCCGGAACTTCGGCGGTAATGCCGACGCGTTCTGGTATGGGCAGGAGCCGCAACGGTCGCCGTAACACAGGCGCAATCACCCGCCTGACCTGATTGGCTGCGACAGCCGGCACCAGCCTTGCCGCGCGTTCGGGCACCCGGCTGGCGACAGTCTTGGTCTGCAACACCGCAACGCTGCCCAAGCGGCTGGCCAGCCGGTCGTTGAGACGGTCGATGTCCTCAAGCCCGCTTTGATCGGAAAAAGCGCCGGTCT
This sequence comes from uncultured Devosia sp., assembly GCA_913775215.1. Lineage (GTDB taxonomy): Bacteria > Pseudomonadota > Alphaproteobacteria > Rhizobiales > Devosiaceae > Devosia. The sequence continues at coordinate 2,775 of CAJYKO010000189.1, forward strand.
GCACCCCATTGAGGCGCTCGAGGCTGCTGGCTGCCAGCCGCACCATGTCGATGCCGAACCCCGGATCGTATTCCGCTTCGAGCCGTTGCGCGCGATGGCGAAAAAGCTCGGCGATGTGCTCGGGGTCACGGGTCAGCCGCGCCGCATTGAGCGACAGCGTCATCATCTTGTGATCGACGCGATAGAGGAAAAGGTGAAAGCTCTGGGCACCCAACCCCTCGGTTTCGAGATGCTTGGAGATCTGCACCGCAAGATCATGCGTCACCCGCATCACATCGTCCATGACGCTGATCGGCTCGGCAAGACGGCGGTCTGCATGATGCTCGACATGGGGCAGGCGCGGCACCATGCGCTCTTCTATGATGCCAAAGGCCTGGTCGATCCTGAGCAAGAGGCTGGACCCAAAGCGGGCCTGCATCTGCTTTCGGGGGCGGTGCCGCACCTGCCCGATATGAACAAGGCCCATCTGTGCAAAGGTGGAAATTTGCAGATCGTCGAGCCGGAGGGCGGCCACCGGTAGCGCATCGAGAGAGACCTCGAGCGATTCGGGGGAAACCACCTGACTGCGGGCAAAATGGCTGATGCCCCATGCGGCCCCAATAGTGGGCGCAATAGCCCCACCCACTTGGTAACCGAGCCTGCGCAGGCGATCGAGTACGTGCCGCAGCATTTTGTGTTCCCCACCAAAGAGATGAGAAACCCCTGTAATATCAAGCACAAGGTCCCCGAATTCGGCTTGATCGGTCAGCACCGAAACCAGCGGACTGGCATTGGAATGCCAGTCTGCAAACGCTGCAAACGCTGACGTAAGCAGGGTCCGATCCATCTCCCGCACCGTCATCGCAGGAATGATGGCACGCGCATCGGCAAGGTTCTGCCCGATACGAAGACCTTCGCGGGCAAGCGTCTGATCGATGGCCGAGAGCCTGAGCCCTCCCTTGATGTGTTCGTAGAGCGCCAGAGGAGTGGAGCGAAGGGCCGGTTCAGCCCGCTTGA
>CAJYKO010000190.1 GCA_913775215.1 uncultured Devosia sp.
TGACCACTTCGCGCACGGCGAGCGAGGTCTGCATCAGCTTGGCGCCGATGCGGCCGGCAAACTCATCCTGGAAATAGCTCATCGACTGACGGATCAGATAGCGATGCGCCATCCAGCGGATGCGCTGAGGAAAGTTGCCCAGCAGCGTCTGGTTCATGGTCAGCGTTGAGAGCAGCGCGAAACCGGGGACAATGAAGACCACCATGGCGCCCATGAGCGCCAGCTTCCATCCATCAGTTTGAAGGAACGTTTCGCGGTCGGCATCGGCCAGCCAGTTCACCACATCGCCAATGAAACCGAAGACGAGTATTTCGCCGATGGCAACGGCGGCCGCGGCAAAGGCCATCAGTGCCAGCCACTTCTTGGCACCATGGCTGTAATGAAGACAGAAGGCGAGCAGGCCCTTCGGGGGCTCCGTCGGCTCCCCGACCGGATAGGGATTGAGCCGCGTCTCGAACCATTTCAACATCACATCACCATAGCTAAGTCCCGAAGGACACCATGGCCGCACTCTAGGCGACGGCAATGACAGCAGCCGTCAGCAGAGCTGGCGATGGGTGGACCATCCGGGAAAATTTCAAGAACCGCGCTCGGTACGCCCCAAGTGGCGCAGAGGAGCTGCGTGCCGCATTGCCCGTTCCTCCTCCCCGTACCGACCCAAGGGCACGAAGAATTGGGCTATGCAGCCAAGAGCGGCGTAGAATACACATTTGGAGGGAGTCGGCTGTTACCCGATGGCCACATTAGACAGCCAGAAATAACGTTGTATTGGACCGCCTAATGCGCACCGAGACCGAGCACACCATTTTCCTCAAAGACTATGCCCCGACGCCATACGCAATCGTCGCCGTGGACATGGACTTCAAGATTACCGAGGCCGGAACGCGCGTGCGCACACAGATGACGGTTGAGCCGCGGAATGAAACCGCGCCGGGCACGCCGCTGGTACTGGACGGGGATGGGCTGACACTCGATTCAATTGCCATTGATGGCCTGCCGCTCATGCTCTCGGCCTATGCCGCCAATGAAAACGGGCTCACGGTAGTCGAACCACCCTTTCGTCGCTTCGTGCTCGAAACAGAGGTGAACCTGCAGCCGGACGCCAACAAGAAGCTGATGGGGCTTTATCGCTCGAGCGGCACCTGGTGTACCCAGTGCGAGCCCGAGGGCTTTCGGCGGATTACCTACTATCTCGACCGGCCTGATATCCTTGCAACATTCAAGGTGCGGATTACAGCGCCAAAGGATGTAGCCCCAGTGCTGCTCTCCAATGGCAACCTGATCGACAAGGGCGAAGCCTCGGACGGCATGCACTTTGCGCTTTGGGAGGACCCGTTCCCGAAGCCCGCCTACCTCTTTGCGCTGGTGGCGGGCAATCTCGGCTCGATCACCGACAGTTTTACGACGATGAGCGGCCGCAAGGTCGACCTCGCCATCTATTGCACCCATGGCAAGGAAGCCGAATGCGTCTATGCCATGGACAGTCTCAAGCGCTCGATGGCGTGGGACGAGAAGCGGTTCGGCCGAGAATACGATCTCGATGTGTTCAACATCGTCGCCGTCAGCGATTTCAATTTTGGCGCGATGGAGAACAAGGGCCTTAACATCTTCAATGACAAGCTTGTCTTTGCCCTTCCGGAGATCGCGAGCGACGCGAACTACGCCAATATCGAGCGCGTCATTGCGCATGAATATTTCCACAATTGGACGGGCAACCGCATCACCTGCCGCGACTGGTTCCAGCTCTGTCTCAAGGAAGGCCTGACGGTCTATCGCGATCAGGAGTTTTCATCGGACGAGCGCAGCCGTCCGGTTCAGCGTATCCATGACGTCGAAAACCTGCGCGTGACACAGTTCCCGGAGGATGGGGGCCCCCTCGCCCATCCGCCGCGCCCGGATCGCCACCGCGAGATCAACAACTTTTACACAACGACTGTCTACCAAAAGGGCGCGGAAGTGGTCCGCATGCTGGCCACGCTTCTCGGCGAAGCCGGATTTCGCAGGGGCATGGACCTTTATTTTGAGCGCCACGACGGCGAGGCGACAACCATCGAGGCCTTCATCAAGGTTTTCGAGGACGCTAATGGCCGAGACCTCGAACAGTTCGGGAAATGGTATACGCAGGCCGGCACGCCGACTGTCACCGCCCACGACAGCTATGATGAGGCGACCCAGACCTATACGCTGACGCTGAACCAGCGCACGGCACCGACGCCGAACGAGCCGGAGAAGACGCCGTTCGTCATTCCGGTCAAGTTTGGCCTGATCGGGCCGAACGGTAATCCGATAACGTGGTCGCATGTCAGCGGCGGCCGCGTGGATGATGATCTCATCGTGCTAGACGGAGAAAGTGTGACGCTGACCTTTAAGGGGGTCGCCAATCGCCCGGTGCCATCGCTGTTCCGCGGCTTCTCGGCACCAATCAAGCTGGAAACCGCGCTCAGCCAAAGCGACCTGCTGTTCCTTGCCCGTCACGACAGCGACCCATTCAATCGCTGGGACGCCATTCAGACCGTTGCCCTACAGTTGCTGGCCAAGAGCGCAACGGGGGCAAAGCCGTCTTCCAGCGAAATCGACGGGCTGCGGCAGGCCATCGTCGACACGCTCGAGGATGGATCGCTTGATCCAGCCTTTGAGGCCCAAGCCATCGCCATTCCGGATGAGACCGTCATTGCGCGGCAGATCGGACGGAATGTCGACCCGACCGCCGTGGCGACTGCGCGCCAGAGCCTGATCACCGCGCTTGTCGGTCCGATCGCCGGCCGACTCGAACAGGTTTACCGCGAGCTCGCTATTGCTGAGCCCTATAGCCCGGATGCAGCACAGGCCGGACGCCGGTCGCTGCGCAATGGCCTGTTGTCGCTGCTCACTGCCGGGTCCGAACTCGGTGCCGATTTGGCGGAGGCACAGTACCATGCGGCCACAAACATGACCGATCGCTACGCGGCGCTCGCCATTTCGGCCCACAACTGGACCAAGGCCGCTCCTGCTCTGCTCGGCGATTTCCGTACCCGCTTCGGCGGCGATCCCTTGGTGTTCGACAAGTGGCTGGTCGCATCGTCGCAGGCGCCCGACGAAGGGGTCATCGAACGGCTCCGTGCCATTCTGGCCGCGCCAGACTTCCCCAAGACCAATCCCAATCGCCTCCGCGCCCTTCTCGGCAGCTTCGTGATGAGCAATCTCGAACAGTTTGCCCGCGCCGATGGTTTGGGTTTCCGTTTCGTCACAGAAGCGGCGGCCGAGATCGACAAGGTCAACCCACAAGTCGCGGCGCGCATCCTGACCGGTTTCCGTAGCCTGCCGCTGCTCGAAGCCAACCGCCGCGAGATTGGGCGCGCGGCGCTGGAAGCTCTCAAGACCCAGCACACGCTGAGCCGGAATGCAGGCGAGATCGTCGATCGAATCCTCGCCGGCTGAGCCCAAATCACTGCCCGGTTTTGGCGCTAAGCCATGGCCTGCGGGCGCCTCAGCGGAGTAATCCACAGATAGGTTCCGGAGACGTTCTCCGGGACCTTTTTTGTGCGCAAAATTTTCTTCCGGCCTAAGTGACTCAAGAGACTCGCGAATTTTGACAAGCCCAAAACCGGCCTATCGAGGACTCTGGACAACACCCCTAGCGATGATTCATTAATTGTTAACGGGCAAATCGCTTCGAGACTAACCTCTTACAGTTCTGGAGAATTTTATGCAGTCGTCGGAGACCTCCGGCGCCAGTGCTGACGGATTCAGCGCGGGCAATGGACGAAATTTCTGGCGTGTCCGCCACCACGGCAAGACTGCATCGCGCAGCCAGCGCAGCAATTCACCATCGGTCACTATGGCCGTCGCCGGAACGGCCTTTATCGCCGCTACGCTCTTCGTTGCCTATGACGTCTATTCCACCCTTGCGGAGGTGAAGCGCGAGTTGGTCCTGATGGGCAATGCCGTCGCCGCGCGAGTTGCCACCGCAGCGCCCGAAACCGCCGAAGCTACGCTGGCTGGCAGTCTCGGCGACTTCCCCGGTATCGTCCGAGCCAATTTTATCCAAGGTGGCGAGCCGGACCAGCGTCCACTCTTTTCCGAACTCATCCCGGCCGGGAAGCATGGCCTGCTCAGCGTTGAAGCCGAACAGACCGGCGCCCTTGCTGGAATTGCCGGTCGCGGCGCGGCTGCGCTCGCCCTTGCTGGCCTCATGACCGCCTGCACTCTCCGTCGTCGGCGCGAGGATGAAACCGATCTCGTTCTGCAACGCGAAAGCTATGAGATTCTAACGGCCGCAATCCCGATGGGCGCTGCATGTTGGACCGACGACGGCCGCATGATCACCTGCAATGACGATTATCGCACGCGGCTCAAGCTGGACAACAACACGATCACCTATTCCGAGGCGCTCGGGCACCTTTTGACGGGCGGCTATCTCAAACTACTGCGCGAAGATCGTGGCAATCGGCTACTCGAGCTGCACCAGACCGATGGCTCATGCCTAGTGATCGAAGAACGACCGCTGGAGAACGGCGGGTTCATGACACTGGTTTCGGACGAGACCAAGCGACGCCAGACCGACGTGCTGCTGACGACCATTCGCGAAGAACAGCGCCAGTTGGCGCGTCGCTACCATGAGGAAAAGATTAAGGCCGAAGCCGCGAGCCTCGCCAAGACAAACTTCCTTGCACACCTCAGCCACGATATCCGCACGCCGCTCAACCACATCATCGGCTTTGCCGAGCTGATGGCTCGCGAGACCTATGGCAAGCTTGGCGATCCCCGCTATGCCGATTATGTGCAGTCGATCCGCACCTCGGGCGAGCACCTGCTTAATTCCTTTGGGGCCATTCTCGATCTGGCTGAGCTTGAAAACGGCCAGCGTGTACTCAAGACCGACACCGTGCCGGTCGATGAAGTCATCGATTCCGTTTGCCGCCGCTTTGGAACTCAGATCAAGCGCGCCGGGCTCGAATTGGCGGTCAGCGCCAATTGCGGCGCCATACTCAACGGCGATCGGCTGGCTTTGGTCCGCATGGTCTGCAACATCGTCGAAAATGCCATTCGCTTCACCCCGCCGGGCGGGCAACTGACCCTCGCGACCTTTGCAGCCGATGATGGCGTCGTCATCGAGGTGACCGATACCGGCATCGGGATGAATGAAGAACGGCTCAGCAGTCTGCGCCAGCCGTTTGCGCTCGGTGATGCGACTTTCACCAAGGAAGGCGTCGGCCCTGGCCTCGGCATCTCGATTTCCCGCGCCATTGCCGAACTGAGCGGGGGCCGAATGATCATCGACTCGACGCCTTCGATCGGCACGACGGTCGCCATTTCCTTGCCGATTGGCGCACACCACACCAAGGCCACCGCGGCGGCCTGAGCGCATCAAGGTCGAACTGGCTAAACGCGGCAGTCTTCCGCACGAACGGGGGCGCTAGAGCGTTCGTGCCTTCTCGTACCATTCGGATGCTGCTGCAGAGACCTCCCGCTGCATTTCGGCGATGTCTAGAGTGAGCAGCCGGAAATCGGGATAGTGGCAGAGCTGGGCCAGAAGATCCTGGAAAGCCGGCGACCAGGCCGCCTCGCTAAAGGGCGAAACCAGCGCCGAGCTCATGACCTGCAGGATGGTCGAATAGGTCTGGTGGATTTCCGCCAGCCGCTCACCCCTTGGCACAAGCCCTAACTTGCCCAGCCGAGCCAAAACACGCGGCGGCGGTGCCTGCGGCAGGTCGATTGCGGCGCTGGCAACGAGTTGGGCGGATTGCGCGATGAACTCAAGATCGACCAGCCCCCCTTCCGCCAACTTGAGATCAAAAACATGCCGCGGCTTGCGTTCCTTAGCCATCAAAGCGCGCATGGAAACGACGTCGTCGATGGTCTTTGCGACATCGCGCGTCGTGACCATCACGGCGGCAATCTCATCGTCCACTTTGGTGCAGAGCTCAGCCGTTCCGGCGACTACCCGAGCCCGCGCCAGCGCCAGATGTTCCCAAGTCCAGGCCTCTTCATGCTGATAGCGATGGAAGGAGCCTATGCTCGTCGCGAGCGGCCCTGCATTCCCCGAAGGCCGAAGCCGCATATCTGCCTCATAGAGCACGCCTTCGGCGGTCGGTGCCGCAAGCGCCGCAACAAGCCGCTGGGTCAGGCGGGCAAAATAATGCGACGTCGCCAAAGGCCGCTCGCCGTCGGATTCTGTATCCGGCGCGTCATAGAGAAGGATGAAATCGAGATCGGAGGTGAAGGTCATCTCCCGGCTCGCCATCTTGCCAAAGGCCAGCAGAGCGGTTGACGCACCGGCAATGCGCCCGTGGCGCTTGGCGAACTCGTCTTCCACGCTGGCGAAAAGCCGGTGCAGGAGGGTTTCGGCGAGAGCAGTGAACTGTTCTCCGGCGACGGTCGCACTGACGGTGCCGGACAACAGTCCGGCTGCGACCAGGAACTTTTGCTCCTGCCCAATGATGCGGGCGCGATCGATGAGATCCTCGTAGGATCGCGCATCGGCGAGGAAAGTGTCTACCTTGGCAACCAGCACATCACGATGGGTGACGTCTGTGGCAAAGGCCGGATCGATCAAGCCATCGACGACGTGCGCACGATGGATGACGGCCTCTGCCATGCGCGGGGCCGAGGCCATGAACTGCACGAGCAGCGAGCGCAATTGTGCATGGTTGCGGAGGAGGGCAAAGAGCTGCACGCCTGCAGGCAGGCGCGACAGGAAGTCATCCATGCGCGCGAGGCCAAGATCAGCACTTCCCGCCGCAGCCAGCGTCGTCAGCAGGGCCGGCAAGAGCTCGGTCAGATGAGCACGCGCCGCCGCTGTGCGGGTTGCGGCATAGCTGCCATAGTGCCATTTGCGCACGGTCTCGATGGCCTTATGCGCATCGGCGAACCCCATATTAGTGAGGGTTTCG
>CAJYKO010000191.1 GCA_913775215.1 uncultured Devosia sp.
GCACCAGTTGTTCTTCTCCCTCTCGGGGAGAAGGTGGCCCGCAGGGCTGGATGAGGGGGCCTCTCAAAGCCCCTTCGCAACTTCCTCAAGCTGCGCTGCGACCAGGCCCCAGCCCTCGTGGAAACCCATCTTCTCGTGGGCCTCTTTGTCTTCCTTATTCCAGTGCCGCGCGACTGCCGTATACCGCGTCTTGCCGCCTTCGTTCTCGAAGGTCAGCGTGCAGGTGAAGAACGGCTTGGCCGAAGGCTTCCAGTCCCCGACATAGGCGTCGGTGAAAACCAGCTTCTTGTTCGGTACGATCTCAAGGTACTGGCCAGGATTGGGAAATTCATTGCCCGCCTCATCAGCCATCACCACCACATTGGCGCCGCCGACGCGCAGGTCGACGGTCGCGCGTGGCGTTGACCAGGGCTTGGGCGCAAACCACAGCGTCATCAGTGCCGGCTCGGTCCAGCAGCGGTAAACCGCTTCCGGCGGCGCATCGATCAGCCGGGTCAGAACCAGGTCGCGTTCGGTGTCGATAATGTCATTGCTCATTTCAAGGTCCTCGGCGGATTGCACATATCCTGACGACGAAATGGCCGCTGACGCTTCGACATTTCCGACGCATTTTTTGAGCACAATCAGCGTCTCGTAAGAGCTCTAGGCCCGCAATTCCGCCAAGGCTGGTCTTAGCCGTCCCTTATGGGTCAAGAGAAGGGCTTCTGCCGCGCCAAGGTCATTCACTCCCGCTGCCAGCAAAACCGCAGGTTTCACGGCGCCATTGCTGATCGCCAACGCTGCACTGGCTTTCGCGTCATCAGTCCCTGCAATCGCTGCGACGATCCCCTGCGCCCGTTGGCGCAGCTTAATATTGTCCGCCACCACATTGACCATGAACCCGTCATGCACATGTCCAAGATGGATCGCCATCATCGTCGACAGCATGTTGAGCGCGATTTTCTGCGCGGTGCCCGCGCCCATGCGCGTTGAGCCGGCGATCACTTCCGCTGGGGTCGGCAGGCAGATACCGATATCTGCCACTTCCAGAATGAGTGTCCCGGCATTGTTGGCAAAACCGATCGTCCTGGAGCCGCTCGCCTTCGCAGCACGGAGCGCCTCGACCGGATAGGGGGTCTGCCCGCTGGCAGTGATACCAATCACGCAATCGCGGTTGTCGAGCCGCAAAGACTCGATTGCCTTCTGCGCCGCGCCGCCATCGTCTTCCGGACCACCGGTCATGTTCACGAGCGCATCGGCCCCTCCGGCCAAGAGCACGACGATCTGTTCCCGCCGGATTCCATAGGTGCCGGGAAGCTCAAGCGCATCCGCCAGCGCCATAAGTCCAGAACTTCCAGCCGCCGCGTAGATCAGCCGTCCTCCGGCCTCGATCGTTTCGGCCGCCGCTGCTGCGCCGCGCGCCAGGTCGCCAATGGCTGATTCCACACTCCGGGCCGCTTCCGCCTGGCCGGCAGCCAGTAAGGCTAGCACCTCTTCGGGTGGCTTCGTATCGAGCCCAACTGCGGCTGCATGGCGGGTTTCGGTTCGGCGTTGCGACGGAGAATCTTCCATGGCTTTGATAATGCCAAAAAAATACCACTTGTCCAGTTGCAGAGCTCTTGGCATAACCCCAGAGGCTGTCTAGCTTAAGTTATGCAGCAAAATCATGAAGCGTCCGACCTTTGGTCTCGCTTGTGCTGAACAGCGCATGGTATCTCATTGGTATTAGAAATTTGGGGGTGACATGACAGAGGCATATGAAGCCTTCTTCTCTGATCGCCCCATTGCGCTATCGCAGACAGGCCCGCTTTATCTCCAGCTCAAGCGGTGGATCGAGGAAGCCATAAACAATGGCGCCATCAACCCCGGTGATGCCCTGCCATCGGAGCGCGATCTGGCGCTTAAGGTCGACGTCTCGCGGGTCACTGTGCGAAAGGCGGTGGCTCAACTGGTACAGGAAGGCGTACTCGTCCAGCGCCATGGCTCGGGAACATTTGTCGCCCCGCCAACTCAGCGTGTCGAGCAATCGCTTTCCCAACTTACCTCTTTCACGGAAGACATGGCGCGCCGCGGCATGGAAGTGCATGCCGAGTGGCTCGATCGCGGCCTTTATGTTCCCTCGCCAGAGGAAACGGTCATTCTCGGCCTTTCCTCAGGCGAAAGGGTTGCCCGCATCGCGCGCCTGCGTCTGACCGGCGAAACACCACTTGCCATCGAACGTGCCAGTCTTTCAGCAACGATCCTTCCTGAGCCGGCGGCGATAGGCGACTCCCTCTATAAGCATCTCGATCTCTCCGGAAACCGGCCGACGCGTGCCATTCAGCGCATCCGCGCCGCCAACCTTGGCGAAGACGACGCACATCTTTTGCAGGTCCCGGTCGGGTCGGCCGGTCTCAACATCGAACGCACGTCCTATCTGCCATCGGGCCGCGTGATCGAATTTACCCGCTCCATCTATCGGGGCGATACCTATGACTTTGTCGCCGAACTTCGGCTCGGCGATGGCACACCGAACGGAACAGGCAAGCCATGACCACTCAGACCCATATGCGCCGCGAAGTGGACGAGATTCCGCAGGTTGTGTCCGCCTTTCTCAATCAGTCGTCCGAGGCGCTTGATATGGCGGCTGCAAGACTGCGCGCCGAAAACCCGGCAGTCGTCGTCACAGTTGCTCGTGGTTCATCAGACCACGCATGCTCATATCTCAAATACGCGATCGAATTGACCCTTGGCCTGCCAGTGGCCTCGATTGGCCCCTCGATTGCCTCCATCTATGGCAAGGATCTGCGTCTCCCAAGCGCCGCTGCGATCGCCATTTCCCAGTCCGGCAAGAGCCCCGACATCGTTGGCATGGCTCAGTCGGCCCGTCGAAGCGGCGCTACGGCGATTGCCATCACCAATACCGCTGGGTCTCCACTCGCCGAAGCCAGCGACTTCACCATCGATCTTCACGCTGGTCCCGAAAAGAGCGTGGCGGCGACCAAGACGTTTGTCACCTCCGTCGTCGCGGGTCTTGCCCTCATTTCTCGTTGGAGCGGGGATGCAGATCTTTCGCGTGCGGTTGCGGCCCTGCCGGAAACTCTTGCTGAAGCAGTCAAATGTAACTGGTCCGAGCTCATCGGGGCGCTCGATGGCCATAATGCCCTCTATGTTCTCGGTCGTGGCCCCGGCTTCGCCATTGCCAATGAAGCAGCCCTCAAATTCAAGGAAACCTGTAATATCCAGGCGGAGTCCTACAGCGCTGCCGAGGTAATGCACGGCCCCGTTGCCATCGTGACCCCGGGCTATCCCGTGCTGGGTCTGGCCGCGCGCGATGCTGCCGAAGTTTCGGTCGCAGACATGGCTCATAAACTCGCCGGGCAGGGCGCCTTATCGTTCCTCACCAGTGATCGTCCCGGTGCCGCAAAAGGGCTGCCTTTTGCCGCAACCGGCCACCCCATCACCGATCCGCTCTCGTTGATCGTGTCCTTCTATGGTTTCGTTGAGGCACTGTCGCGTCATCGCGGCCTTAATCCAGACGTACCGCCGGCCCTAAAGAAGGTGACGGAAACGGTATGAGCGATCTCCTCGCCATATCTGGCGCACGCATCTTCGATAGCGAGAATTGGCACGATCAGGCCGCGCTTCTTATCGAATTTGGTTTTGTGGCTGGCATCGTTCGCGACACCAACATCCCCGCCAATGCCGAGCGCGTTGTGCTTGATGGCGGCATGATCGTTCCCGGCTTCATCGACTTGCAGGTCAATGGTGGTGGCGGCGTTCTCTTCAACAATGATCCTTCCCCCGAAGCCATCCGCACAATCTGTGCTGCCCATGCACAGTTCGGCACGACTGCGCTCCTGCCCACATTGATTACCGATACGGTCGAGGTCAACGAAGCGGCCATTGCCGCCGGCGAGGCTGCTGCAGCATCGCGCGTCCCAGGTTTTCTGGGGCTTCATCTCGAAGGGCCACATCTGGCTCTGTCGCGAAAAGGGACCCATGATCCAGCGCTGATCCGGCCCATGGAAGGCAACGATCTTGCTCGGCTGAAAGACGCAGCAAAAAATCTGCCAAACCTTCTCTGCACACTCGCTGCGGAAACGGTCTCCGCAGAGCAAATAAGAGAACTGGTCGAAGCCGGCGCAATTGTCAGTCTCGGCCATTCCGACGCCAGCTTTGATCAAGCAATCGCCGCTTTCGATGCTGGCGCGACCATGGCTACCCATCTCTTCAACGCAATGAGCCAGATCGGCAACCGCGAGCCAGGCCTCGTCGGCGCCGTCCTCGATCGTCCTGACGTTTTTGCGGGTCTTATCGCGGACGGAATTCACGTCCACAAAGGCACCATCGGCATTGCGCTCCGTAGCAAGCGCGGCAGCGGCCGTATTTTCCTCGTCACCGACGCCATGTCGCAGACCGGGACGGATATTAAAACGCTGACTTTGAACGGGCGAACCATCACCCGTTCCAATGGCGCCTTGCGCTTGGCCGACGGCACTTTGGCTGGTGCAGATCTCGACATGATCGACGCCGTCAATTTCATGATCGACACGATTGGTCTCGATCTCGATGAAGCACTCCGCATGGCTTCGCTATATCCCGCGACTGCCATGGGCATTCACGAGAGCTACGGCACCTTGAGTAAGGGAGCCGTAGCAAGTTTCGTTCATCTCTCGGATGATCGCACTGTCCGATCGACCTGGATCAACGGCACCAAGGTGCACGGCGCCTGATCAGCCGCGGCCGATATACGGCATTTTCGTCGCCATCACCGTCATGAACTGGACATTTGCCGAAAGCGGCAGGCCCGCCATGTAGGTCACTGCATCAACAACGTGCTTCAGGTCGAATGTCGGCTCGGGCATCATCTCGCCGTTTGGCTGCAGTGATCCAGAATTCATAGTGCTGGTCATATCCGTCGCCGCATTACCGATATCGATCTGCCCGCAAGCGATGTCGAAGGCGCGTCCATCCAGCGAAATGGCCTTGGTCAAGCCGGTTATGGCATGTTTGGAGGCAGTATAAGACGCTGCCTGCGGGCGAGGCGCATAAGCCGAAATCGAGCCATTATTGATGATACGCCCACCCTGTGGCGTTTGTTCACGCATCAGCCGGAAAGCTTCGCGCGCTACATAGAATGCGCCATTGAGGTTGGTATCGATCATCTCGCGCCAGGTTTCGACCTCAAGGTCGCCAAAAATCTTCGCAGGCGCAAATCGTCCGGCATTGTTGAAAACAAGATCCAACCGTCCGTAACGCTCACGAATTCTAGCAAACATCGAGGCAACGGCATCCGGGTCCGTCACGTCGCAGATCAGCCCCTCGATCCCATCTGACGAAGATACCTGTTCGACGAGATCCGCGCGTCGTCCACAGATGACAACCTTCCAGCCTGAGGCTGCGAGTCCAGTCGCCACGGCGCGGCCGATTCCAGATGTCCCACCCGTGACGAGGGCGATTCCCTTGCTGCTCATTGCGCTCTTCTCCACATAGCGGTCATCGTTATGCCATCTCTCGGGCAGTTGCCTTGCGCTGTCAAACTCGGCGCGTGGAACGCGACAAGTTTCCCAATCCTTGCGCCAAACCCCAGTCAAACCGGGCTTTTTAAGATCGGCTTCACAATTCTTAACGGAAGGTTTCGATCTGTGTGCTGAATCTGCAACATCCGAAACGCAACCATATTGTGGCAGTCCCAAATGCCGCTTTGTTCGATTGCGTCCAATTCGGACATGCGTAGAGTGGGTCTTGCGAATCCATGCATGGGATCGTTTGTCGGTCGCAACGCGACGGCAACACACTGCACCACGAATAGTGTGGTCGCGTTTCGACAAACCGCTGGGTAACCGGCACCAAAATGACTGACTTTGGAGGTCAATTAATGAAACTCAAGAGCCTTATCCTCGGTTCTGTCGCCGCTGCTGGTCTCTCGACCGCCGGCTTTGCTGCCGATCTCGGCGTTCTCACCTCGCTGGACGTCTGCGACGCTCTCGGTCTCTCGGGCCTGACCATCTCGTCCGACACCAACTGCCTGCAGCTCTCGGGCGGTGTTTCCTATGAATTCCAGTGGGGCGACTTCAACGCTGAGCTCCCTGTTGCCAATACTTTCGACGGCAACCGCAACATTGCCGGTGCTCGTAACGTTACCATCGCTGGCGTGAACTACGACCAGGATTGGGAATCGAAGGTTGAAGCTTGGCTCAAGGCTGTCGGCACTGCAGATTCCGACTTTGGTCCTGCAAAGGCCGTTATCAAGCTCAAGAGCGTTCAGCGTCTTCAGACGTGGAATGAAGGCCGTTCCAACCGTGCCGGTACCACCACTGTTACTCCGGGCGTTACCACCGTCAACGGCGACACCACCGCTGGTTTCGTAATCGACGAAGCTTATGTTTCGGTTGGTGATACCACCGTAATCATGGCTGGTAAGAAGGGCTCGATCGCTAACCTTGGCGACGACGCACCGTTCAACTATCTCAAGCTGTTCAACTCTGACGCAATCGACGGCGACGGCGTTGGTATCGACGGTGACAGCGACTACCTGGGTGGTCACGTTATTCAGGTTGTTTCGGATCTCGGCAATGGCGTGAACGTCGCTGTTGGTCTCGAAAACCTCGGTGGTGCACTCGATATTAACGGCCCAAGCGGTGCTGCAACTGTTGTTGCTCCGTCGCAGCAGGGTACGCTCGTCGGTGTCGTTTCCTATGCTGGTGAAGGTATCACTGCTCACCTGACCGGTGCCGCTTTCGGTATTCTCGACGGCAACGTTGAATCGTGGGCCTTGCATGCCGGCGCAACCGGCACTTTCGACGCCTTCAAGGTTCGCGGTGCGGTGTCGTACTGGGATAACTACAACTTCACGACCGCTGACGTCCTGAACGCTCTCGTCAGCGCCGAAGGCACTTTCGACCTGTTCAAGATCGCCCTCTCGGGTGAAATCGCCAACGTCAACAACTCGGCTGTCGGCAACTACACCGACTACGGTGTTGGTGGCTCGATCGGCGTGAACGTTTCGGAAGGCGTTGATATCAACCTCGGCGCTCGTTACTTCTTCGACGACGTTGGTGGTGCTGTGAACGACGCTTCGACCTGGCAGGTTGCTGCTCAGATCGTCGCTGCCGTCACCGAAACCATCAAGATCACCGGTGAAGTTGGTGGTTACTTCGGCAACGCAATTGCTGATAATGCTGCCTTCAACAACGACAACGTGTTCTACGGTTCGGCTGAACTCGCTTGGGCTCCGGGCGGTGGTTTCACCTCCTCCCTCAAGGGCGAAGTCAACTCGGAATCGGCCTACAAGGTCACCTTCAAGGCTGCCAAGTCCTTCGAATAATCGAAGCCTCGGTTTCCAATTGGAAAGGCCCGGCGCAAGTCGGGCCTTTCTGCTTTTGAAAGTCAGTGCTTTTGAGTGGCGCTGCCTTTTTCCTGACCGGTAATTGATTTAGCCTCAGGCAATTACGTCACTTACTGGAATCGTCATGAAGAGCAAAATCCGTCACCTCGCGGCGCCCGGTATCCTTGCGTTCGGTTTTGCTCTCGCAATATCCAGCCCGCCCGTTTTGGCGCAGTCTTCCGTCGTCACGGTTCCGCCGCCACAGATATCTGACTACTGGGTCAGCATTTCCCGGCAGCCCAATGGCATCCTGGTCTTTGACGGCTACGCTCCAAGCGACGCGGTCCGCACCAACTTTTCTCAGGCACCATCAGCAGACGTTTCTTTCCTCAAGCTAGGCAGCGGTGCTCCGGCCAGTTATGACGCCGCTGTCGAGTTTGGGCTTGCCGTTCTCGGCAAACTCAGCGAGGGCCGCTTCGCTCTCCGAGACAATGTAATCACTATCACCGGGACAGCAGACAGTCAGGCCGACTTCCTCAGCCTGACCGGAACACAAGCCGCAAAGCCGCCAGCCGGTACAGTGCTTGCCAAAGCTGAGATTTCCGCACCGCGTGAAGAAAACTACACGTTCGGCCTCCGCAAGCAGCGCAATGGCACGGTCATCGTCTCGGGCTTCGTCCCTCAGACCGATATTGAACAAAAGATTCTCGCTGCGATCGGTCCGCGATCGAGTTCGACGCTTCGTTTCGCTTCGGGGGAGCCTGTCAACTTTATCTCCGGCGTTGAAAAGGCGATCTCCACTCTAGACCGCCTTCAAACAGGCGATATTAGGTTAGAAAATGGGGAATGGCTGATTTCCGGCGCGCCAATGTCCGCCACTGACGCTGATGCAATCCGCACCAGTTTTACTGACGACCAACTGGCGGAAGCCGGATGGAGCCTCTCCCTCAGCGATCCGACTCCACAGGCAATTATGTTCAACTGGCAGCTGGAAAAACTCGATTCTGGCGCCATTATAATGACCGGGACCGTCCCAACCGAGGCCTTCAAGCGCGTCATTGCCGTGAGGCTTGGCGCTGAATTGCAGGACGATACCTCCATCGGCGACAATGCGCCCGAAGGCTTTATCACGGAAGCGCTTGCCGCCGCAGATGCACTCAAGCTCTTGGTGGTTGGCACAGTGTCCTTCGACGAAGACAAGTGGTCCATCAGCGGAGAAGGGCAATCCCCAGATGCCGATCAGCAGGTGGCGGCTACGCTAGCTGCTTTTCAAGATTGGTCCATAGATGTGACTGATCCCAATGCAGCGGCACAGGCCGTTCAGACCGCTGCAGTGCCGGAAACAATCGATAACGCAGTCGAAGCCCCTACGCCTGCGGACGACACCGCCGTGACATCCACGACCGTGCCACCCGCGCCGGCTCCAACCGAGCCTGCTGCGCCGGTTGCGCAAACAACAGACGACATCGCAGCTTGCAGCGCAAGACTAAGCGAGCTCTCCGCACAAAACGGCATCCTGTTCAGATCGGGCGCGGCCGTCCTTGCCGAGGGGACAAATGTCATCCTGCAAGCCATGGCCGATGCCGCCAATCAATGCCCGAGTGCCGCCCTGGACGTAGCGGGCCACACCGATTCCGATGGCGAAGCGTCGGCTAACCTCGCCTTGTCCGTCTCTCGCGCCGAAGCCGTGATCAATGCACTGATTGCACTCGGAGTCGATCCTGGCCGGCTCTATGCTATCGGCTACGGTGACACTCAGCCCGTCTCGGATAACAAAACCCAGGCAGGCAAGGCGCAGAATCGCCGCATCGTCGTGTCGGTCCGAAAGCCAGACTGATCAGGCAGCGCGTTTCTTTCGATCGCCCGCGACGTTATCGATGAAACGAAGTACAGCCTCGATCTCTTCGTGCTGGTCGAAGAGGGCAGGGGACCCCTGTCCCGCAATGGTGAGCGCAAGCGCGTCGGGGCGGCGGCGCACCATTTCCTCGTAGGTCTCGCGACGCAATTGATCGGTTAATTGCGTCCTGAGGATCATCAGGGGCAGGCGCGCGAGTGCGTCGAACAACGGCCATTGCGGCGTCAAGACATCCGCGACGCCGATGTCTGCGAGCGGCGTCAGCAGTTTTTGATCAAACAATGGCTGCGCCCGCCCGCGCTTGTCGATGAAGTGACTGCGCTGGGAAAGCGCATTGAGCGCCTCGTCCGACAAATCGGGATAATCCCCCGCCAGCATCCGTCGAAATCCTGCGATCACGCGCTGTTCGCCTTTGAGGCCCGAAAGGTGCGCCAGATTGTTTCGCAGCCGCACGATACCACGCGAATCGACCATCGGTCCGGAATCAAGCAATACGACGCCGCCGATCAGCAATGGATGGCTCGCTGCCAAGGACATAACGACCTGTCCGCCCTGGCCCTGACCGAGAAAAATTGCTCGACCTATGCCAAGCGCTGCAAGAATGTCGGCTATATCGCTGGCATCG
Organism: uncultured Devosia sp.; assembly: GCA_913775215.1. Lineage (GTDB taxonomy): Bacteria > Pseudomonadota > Alphaproteobacteria > Rhizobiales > Devosiaceae > Devosia. The sequence goes on from CAJYKO010000191.1 coordinate 9,769, forward strand.
GCCAGAGTTCCGTAATCTTCTGCCTGAAGCCGATCGTCAGCCCGTCCGCGTCCCGGCAAATCTATCAAGATCAGGGCTCGGTTGTTAGCGGATGCCCGACGAAAATATCCCGCAAAGTCGGTGAAATCAGACATGTTGCGCTGCAGCCCGGCGATGCAGACCACTGGCATGGTCGAATTCTGGAGCGCGCCGCTGACATGGACAGCAGCATGCACGCCGCCGATCCGCGTCTCGATCATGCGCACCGGCAGAGATGCGAAGGGCTTATGATCGATCGGGACCTCGCGTTTCCTTGCCATTGCCTCATCTCCTTGTCGCTCGCTGCATTTGCGCCCGCACCGTCCGGTCGCGCAAGGCGCTGATGCATTTACGCAGCAGCTTTTTGCAACGGTCTCGCTGATGGTCCCATTCGCCTTGTGACGCGGCGCAACTGAAAGTATGGTGCGCGTCTTTAGGGACCATCCGATGTCCCGCTCGACACCAGACCCGGATTGGCCGGGCAATTTGAGGAATACCGACAAAATGCTGCGAGGTTCGATTACGGCGCTCATCACTCCCATGCGCGATGGGATTGTGGATGAGAAAGCCTTCGCCAGCTTTGTCGATTGGCAGATTGCCGAGGGCACGCATGGCCTTGTGCCAGTCGGCACCACGGGCGAAAGCCCCACGGTCAGCCATGAAGAGCATCGCCGCGTCGTCGAAATCTGCGTCGATGTCGCCAACAAGCGCGTGCCTGTGGTCGCCGGTGCTGGCTCCAATTCCACTGCCGAAGCCGTTGATCT
>CAJYKO010000192.1 GCA_913775215.1 uncultured Devosia sp.
AGGTGCCAGGCTCTGGTACCTGCCTGCCTATTCCCCCGATCTCAACCCCATTGAACAGGCCTTCTCAAAGATCAAGCATTGGATGCGCATGGCCCAGCGCCGGTCCATCGAAGACACCTGGCAACACGTCGGAAAGCTCGTCCAGACCATCGCCCCCAGCGAGTGCCAAAACTACATTGCTAACGCTGGCTACGGAGCTACCTAACCGTGAAGCGCTCTAGAGGGTAGCGGGTTCGACCGGAACCGCCTTCGACCGCGCTTCGCGCGCGCGCATCTTGACTGTACCCGTCAGCGCATAGGCCAGCCCGATCTGGATGCCGAGGCCGACGATCAGGATCAGCGCATCGCTCCATGTGCTCGCGGGCGTTCCAGCCTTTACGGCCTGGAAGAAGAGGCTCAGCGCCGTTCCCGTTGAGAACACGGCGAGCCCCTGCCGCCCCATGACCCGCAGTGGCGAGACCCAGCGTGAGGCCGCGATCGTCTGCATGGCCGGGATCGAAGCGAGGACATAGAACAGACACAGCGCATGCACTAGCCGCGGCAGCGACAGGAAGGTCTTGTCGAAGGCGTGGATGTAGAAGGGAAAGCCCGAATTCCAGAGGAAGGTCAAAAAGCCATTTCCCATGGCCCCGACCGGCTTCACCTTCATCCAGAAAATAGTGAGGATCAGGAAGCCCAGCGCCAATAGAAACGCCACGGGATTGACCGGGAACATCCGGCGCGACGTCTTCATGCCGATGCCCGCGATGAGCCCGATGATGAAGATCAACTGCCAGGAAAGCGGATTGAAGAACCAGCCGCCGGAATTGGGATAGTTCGGGAAATTGAGCCGGAATTGCCCGGCTGCGGCCCAAAGCAGGATCGACACCGCCAGCAGCCAATAGGGCTTTTTCAGCGCCGCCATGATCAGGAACGGCGTGAACAGCAGCAGCGTCAGATAAAGCGGCAGGATATTGAGATAGCCGAACTGGTGCGTCAGCAGCGGAATACCGATCAGCGTCGGCAGCGGATCGCGCGCCAAAGCCCTCAAATTATTCGCCTCTAGCAGTTCGTAGAGCCCGAAATAGTGTGCTGCCGCGGCGAAGGTGCCGAGGAAAATGAAGGTCAGCGTCAGGTGCACGAAATAAAGCTGGCGCGCTCGCGCCCATGGCCGGGCGACCGAGAGCCAAAGCGGTGCCCGCTTGAGAATGGAGCCGGAATAGGCCAGCCCCGCCGCGACACCCGACATGAAGACAAAGGCTTCAGCCGCGTCGGAAAAACCGAAATTGCGATTGGTGAAATATTCGAACACCGTGCCAGGCACGTGGTTGATGAAGATCATCACGAGCGCCAGACCGCGGAACATGTCGAGCCGTTCGTCGCGCGCGCCGGGCGGCAACGGAGCCGGCCCTGCCATGATCGATCGCATGAATGGAATTGCCCCCCAGAAGGAAGGCCTAGGCTGGAGCATGAATACCCATTTCGGCAAGACCCGATGTCTTTACCGGGGCGGTCGCACGCCAGCCTGCAAGAATCAAGTCCGCTTCGCGGATAATCGCGCTGGGTGCCCGCTCGCTGGGCACGCTGAAGAGCCAGGAACTCACCGGCATGTCGCCACCGCGCGAACTCGCCCAGATGACGAGCGGCGCGGCGAGCGCCGGGGCTGCCACGGGCAGAAGCCAGGGCAGATAGGGCATGGCGAACACCGCCATGAACAAGAGCGCAGCCAGCGCCGTCACGACAATCCACCAACTGGCGGCAAAGGCTGTTTTCATCGACACAGCCTTGGCATCCCGTTCAGTCGCCGGCCAGCCACCGTCGAACCCGAACAGAATTTGGAAAACGGCACGGCTCTGAAAGGCGAGCAGCACCGGAGCGATCACCGTCGAAATGACGATCTCGCTCAAAACCGAAGGAATGATGGTCCAGCCGCCGAAGCGTGCATTGGTCCCGTCAAAGGCGCCACGAAGAGCAATGGCAAATTTGGGGAGGAGCAGCGTGGTCAGAACGCCGATGCCGATCAGCCAGGGCGTCGCGCCCCAGCGATCACCGCCACTATCGGGCAAAATGCTCGATGCGATGCTCGCGACCAGCAGCAGCAACCAGAGTGGCGAAGCAAGATACGCCATGATGCCTTGGACGAAGGTGAACCGGCTCCAGAATTTGAGGCCCGGCGCAGCGACGAGACGACGATGCTGCAGGTTGCCCTGGCACCAGCGGCGATCGCGCTTGGCATACTCGATGAGATTTTCCGGGCCCTGCTCATAGGAGCCGCCGAGTTCGGGATCGACCTCGACCTTCCAGCCACCGCGGGCGAGTAGCGCTGCCTCGACATAGTCGTGGCTGAGGATATGGCCGCCATAAGGTGGCTTACCTGAAAGAACAGGCAGGCCGCAGCAGGACGCGAAGGCCCGCACGCGCACGATGGCATTATGCCCCCAATAGGGACCATTCTCGCCCTGCAGCATGGCGGCGCCCCGCGCAAAATAGCGCGAAAAATAGGCCGAGGAATAAGCCATCATGCGGCCAAAGACCGTCCGCGCGGCGATCACGACCGGTACGGTCTGCAGAAGGCCCATTTCAGGATCGGTATCCATGCGGCGCACCATAGCCACCATGGTGTCGGCTTCCATGAGGCTATCGGCATCGAGAATGATGGCATAGTCATAGGCGCCGCCCGAACGAGCGATGAAATCTTCGATATTGCCGGCCTTGCGCCCGACATTGCGGTCGCGACGACGATAAAAAATTCGGCCAGCGGCCTCTGGCTCAACAATCAGGCGCTCGAATTCGCTCGCTTCTTCCGCTGCCACTTCAAGCGAGGTCGAATCGGAGAGAATGACCAAATGAAATTGCGGGCCTAAGCCGCGTGCCACGATCTGGCGGTTCATTGCCGCGATGCGGGAGAAGGTTTCGACCGGGTCCTCATTGTAGATCGGGATGAGAACGGCTGTCTTGCCCTCGGGCCGGCCGACATCGCGGCGCGGCTTGGGCGCCGGAGACAGCGCACCGAGTAATCCGATCGTGCCGCCCCAGACCAGCCAGAAACCGGTCAGGACAAGCAGGGTCGTGCGCACCCAGTCGAGAAAAACCGGGCGATTGCCGCCGATCAGGTCGAGAAAAACCGTCCCTGCCGTAAAGCTCACGGCCGCGGCAAAGCTCAGCGTGAGTAGCCTTAGCCACTCCGCCTGCCCCATCGTGTGCCGATTGCTCATGCGTTTAAAGTCCTAGCCACGCTGCCATACGAAGAGAAAAGCACGCCAAAACGATCCAAATGCGGCAGGACGTTCAAGAGTCTGCTTCGGCATGGACAAAGGTGCGTTGGGGAGGCCATCAAGGGGCTGAAAATGTTGATGCTTCATGCCGGTACTCCACGCCACTGGTAAAGCCAGGCTTCCGTCAGCGGTTCCCCGCCCGATCCTATGCTGGCTCGCAATTCAATAAGGCTCTGCCCTTCGGTTTCGACATCGAGTACCAGGCGCCAAAGGCCATTGGCTTCGATCTGCGAAAAGGTAGAACCAACGATCTCACCCGCCGATGCCTTGGCATCGACCTCAAACACCGTATCGGGCGAAAGTTCGGCGAGCCGTCCGCCATCGAAGTCGATGACAAATTTCCGAAGGCTCGCGGCGTTTTCGACACCGGAGACGCCGCCCTGGCCGATGCGCGTCTCAACCACATGGGCGAGAGGCTCATCTTCACGCGGCATCAGATCACCCCAGATCAGGCGATAGCCATATTCACGGGCTTCGCCTGCCTTTGGGGGCTCGTTGGGAATCCAGAACGCTGCGATATTGTCATCGGTTTCCGACTTGGACGGAATTTCGATGAGCCGCACTTGGCCCTGCCCCCAATTGCTTGTCGGTTCGACGCGCATCGATGGGCGGCGTTCGTAATGGGCGCCGGCATCCTGGTAGGATTCGAATTCGCGATTGCGCTGGTAAAGGCCAAAAGCGCGGATATTTGCATCCCAGAAATAGGAATTGCCGAGCTGCTCGTTGTTGTTGAGCTGGCGCCATTGCGGGAGGCCCGCTTCCGGTTCGACGACGAGACCAGAACAATCATGCACCTGCGGCCGAAAATCGTCGAATTCGTGCCGGTTGGTTTCGGCAAAAAGGAACATCGAGGTGAGCGGCGCAATGCCCATTTCCGCGATATCGGTGCGGAAATAGAGCCGTGCCGTCACGTCCATGATGGTTTCCTGCTGGCTTTCGCCGGCCGGATGAATGACGAAGCGATAAGCGCCGGTCACGCTCTGGCTTTCAAGCGCCGCATAGACCGTCAGCGGGCCCTTTTCGCTTGGACGCTCGATATAGAATTCGCTAAAGCGCGGGAATTCCTCGGGACCTTCGCGCCAGGAATTAATCAGAAGGCCACGCGCGCTTGAGCCGTAGATATTGCCGCGGCCAAGCGCACGGAAATAGCTGGCGCCGAGAAAGGCGACGAGCTCGTCGGCAAGGTCCGGACGGTTGAGCGGATAATTGATGCGGAAGCCGGCGATCCCCGGGAATTCGGCAGTCTCGATCTTCTCGCGCTCGGCCTTATCATCGAAATGATAGATGAAATCGTCCGAGCTGAAGGCGAAGGGATGCGAATCGCCATTGGTGATCTCGTAGACCGAGACCTTTTCCTTGAAGAGCCAGCCTGGAGGAAAAGCCTGGATCTGGAAGCCGTGATCGTCGCCGATCCAGCGCGCCTTCTTGGTGTTGAATTGCACGCGGCGATAGCCGTCGTAGTTGAGGCTCGTATAGGCCTCCGAATCGATCAGCTCGGGGCTCTGATAGGGCTGAGCCGCCACATCGCGCATGCGCGCGGAAAAGCTGTCGAAATCGAACTGGCCCGAAACCGGTTCGAGCGCGACAGCCGCCCCGGTCAGCGAGGTGGTGGAAAGCAGGGCAAGAGTAGCCGCAGCGCCTGATAGAAACGCGCGACGAGAGAAGCGATGGGAATGAGCGGTGAGCATTTGTGACGCTTGTTGTTCTTTGCTTTCCATCAAGTTCCGGCAACGCCGCCAAGGTGGGAAAGTTGTTGCATGGCGGGCATGCGAATCACGCATACCCAAAAGGCTCTTGTTTCCGCCTCCTGGCGGCCTCGTCCCACGCGTTAAAAATGCGTGAAGCCCCGTCTCGCTAAGGGTCGAATGGGGCGAAAGGCAGGCAATCAAAAAATGAACAAAAATTGATTTGGTTCCGCTAAACCGATGAAATGCCTCAAAATCTCAGGGCTCTCAGCGTTTTGATCGGGCTATGCGATGGGCTCAAGCCAGTTTCGCATGCGCCGACTTGACGCATCTGAGCCCGTAAAAGGGGTGACTTGCACCCCAGAGCATGGGCTTGTACCTCACGATCAAGACCGAGTTGAGGAAGCCAGCCATGAAATCCCGCGCCGCCGTCGCCTTTGCGCCAGGAAAGCCGCTTGAAATCGTCGAGATCGACGTCGCTCCGCCCAAGAAGGGCGAGGTGCTGATCAAGATTACCGATACCGGCGTCTGCCACACCGACGCCTTTACCCTTTCAGGCGATGACCCGGAGGGGCTCTTCCCTGTCGTTCTCGGCCATGAAGGCGCAGGCGTCGTTATCGAAGTGGGCGAAGGCGTCACCTCGGTGAAACCCGGCGACCATGTCATTCCGCTCTACACCGCCGAATGCGGCGAATGCCTTTTCTGCAAGTCGGGCAAGACCAATCTTTGCACCTCCGTCCGCGCCACCCAGGGCAAGGGCGTCATGCCCGATGGCACCACGCGCTTCTCTTACAATGGCGAGC
>CAJYKO010000193.1 GCA_913775215.1 uncultured Devosia sp.
CCTTGTTGTTTTCCTTACCCGTGCCAATCGATTCATTGGCAGCCGGCACCGGCATCAAGACCGGACTCTGGCGCACTGCATTGGTGACGCGGACGATCTTCTGCATCAGCGCAGTGCCCGAGTTGACGTGGTTGGCCAGTTCGATACCGAAACGTTCGGCTTCTTCGAGGCGTGTGCTGAGGACCATGTCGGCTTCGACGGCCGTTGCCTTGAGTTCCTTGATCGCCTGGTTGGCCAGATTGGTTGCGGCAACGAGATCGCCGACCATGAGCTTGAGAGCATCGCGGTCGGCATGGAGCCGGGCGAGCTTACGGTTGAGGACTACGCAATACCCTAGGGTAAGCGCCATGAGCACCGAAACGGAGGCCTCAATGAACAATCCCATCGACAGTCCGAACATCACCGACCTTCCATAGATTCATCAATTGCCTCAAATGCCGCCATGGTCACCTTGGGCGGATTGAGGGGGCGCGTAACGCGCACAGATACGTGGTTACCGATGTGCCCCATAATGGCCTCGGTCAGTTCAACATCGCCGCAGCGCAGCAAGATCGGATCGCTCGGGGAGCGCTCGAACATCACGGTATCGCCGGGTTTTAGAGCAAGGAGCCGGGAGAGCGGCAATTCCTGCTCATGGAGTACGGCGTCGATTTCGACATCGGCCTGATAGATCTCGGTGGCCAAGTGCCCTTCCCAGATCGGATCGCGGCCGAATTTTTCACCCATGAACATCTGGAGGAGCTGTTCGCGGATGGGTTCGATCGTTGCGTATGGCAGGAGGATCTCGATCTTGCCGCCACGCTCGTCCATTTCGATGCGCAGTTCGATCAGGATCGCCGCATTGTTCGGGCGCGAGATCGCAGCAAAGCGCGGATTGGTTTCCATGCGCTCGAGTTTGAAATTGACCGTGGTCACCGGCTCGAACGCACGCTTGGTGTCGTCGAGGATAACCTCGATGAGACGCTGAGCCAGCGCCTGCTCGATCGTCGTATAAGGCCGGCCCTCGATGCGCATCGCAACGCCGGTGCGGCGCCCGCCGAGCAAGACGTCGATCATCGAATAGATCAGGCTCGAGTCGACGGTGAGGAGGCCATAGTTTTCCCACTCTTCTGCCTTGATGACCGAGAGAATGGCCGGCAGCGGAATGGAGTTCAGATAGTCACCGAACCGCACCGACGAGATGGAGTCGAGCGAGACTTCCACGTTGTCGGAGGTGAAATTACGCAGCGAAGTCGTCGCCAGTCGCACGAGTCGGTCGAAGACGATTTCGAGCATCGGCAGACGCTCGTAGCTGACCAGCGCATTGTTGATCAGCGCCTGGACACCGGTCATCTCGACATTGCTTGAGGTCGCCGCGTCGAAACCGAAGAGGTTGTCGATCTCGTCCTGATTGAGCACGCGCTCGACACCATCGGAGGCGGACTCCTGGCTGGCCTTGAGCATGGCCGCCCAGTCTTCTTCGCCGTCACCTTCGCCGGGAATATCGAAACTCGGCGTTGGGCTATCGAGGTCGTCAAGACCCCAGTCTTCGGAGAGTTTGTCTTGATCTGAAGGGCCAGCCATCACTGCACCAGCATCTCTTTGAACAAAATGCTTTCAATCTTAGCGGGATAGACCGCCAGGTTCACGCGACGCAGCAACTCTTCCTTGAGGCGATAAACCCCGGCCGAGCCTTCGAGGTCGGACTTGCGCAGTTCGCGCATATAGACCTGGAACGCGTCGATGACCTTCGCCAACTTTGGCTGGATTTCCGTCATCATGTGCTCGTCAGCCACTTCAAGCGCGACCGTGAGCTTCATGTAATTCTGCGAGCCATCAACGCTCTGCAGGTTCACCATCATCGGTTCGAGATTGAAAATGAACGTATCGGCGACCGCCGCTGCGCCGTGCTCGCCGGCAGCGGCACCATGATCGCCGGCAGCTGCTTCGTGGCCTTCAGCAGCAGCTTCTGCAGGAGCAGCGCCCCTGGACATAAAGAAGAACAGCCCGGCACCGGCTAGCAAGACGACGATGGCCGCAGCGCCAATAATTATGAAGAGCTTGTTTATGCCCTTCTTGGCGGGAATATCCTCGCCAACTTCCGCTTCCGTCGCCATGCAAACCCCGCCAGATGCAACCTACGCCGGACGATTCCGGCGATGAGTCCACCTAATGCCATCTTGGTTAATGACTGGTTACTTTTGGCATCTAGTCGGCAATATCTGCCGGGCATTACTTACCGATCAGTAAAATATGTAGCCGGCAATTTTGTCCGCCAGATCCGCTTAAGTCTTTGAAATTGCTAATGATTTCAATCTGGCATGGTTTCTGCAATTCGATCTGCGAGGCAGCGGCTTGGGGAAGTCAGCTACCTCGGGGACTAAAACCGGGGATCGAAATGATCGAGAATGCACAACTCATAGGCCTGTCGCGCCAGATGGCTCTTCAGCGGCAGATGGACATGGTGGCGAACAATATCGCCAACATTAACACGGGCGGCTTCAAGGCCGAACAGGTCCTGTATGAAGAATACAAGATGCCAGTGGCCCGCCATGGCGACTTCCGTGGCCAGGACCGAACGCTGTCTTATGTGCAGGACTGGGCAACGGTGCAGGACTTTTCTGCCGGCCCCATGGTCCAGACCGATGGCCCCCTCGATGTTGCGATCTCAGGTGACGGCTTCTTTGCGGTGCAGACCGCAGGCGGCGAGCGGTACACACGTTCCGGCGCTTTCCAGATCAATAACGCTGGCACGCTTGTCGATCTTGCCGGCAATCCGGTTCTTGGCAATGGCGGCCCAATCCAGTTCGGCCCTGAAGAAACCGATATCAAGATCGCTGCCGACGGTTCCATCTCCTCAAGCGAAGGCGCCAAGGGCCAGCTTCGCATCGTCGAGTTCGCCGATCAGCAGGCACTGACCCGGCAGGGCGACAACCTGCTGGGCGGCGGAACACCATTGCCGGCGACCAATTCGCGGGTGCTCCAGGGCTTTATTGAAAAGTCGAACGTCTCGGGCGTCGCCGAAATGGCCGAAATGATCCGCGTCACCCGCGCCTACGAATCCATCGCCTCGCTGGGCCAGAAGCAGGACGACATGCGTCGCGATGCGATCCGCCGCCTCGGCTCCATGAACGCGTGACATTGAGGAACTGCCATGAAAGCTCTCTACATCGCATCGACCGGCATGAGCGCGCAGGAACGCAATGTCGAAGTCATCTCCAACAATATCGCCAATATGCGCACGCCCGGTTTCAAGCGTCAGCGCGCCGAGTTCGAAGACCTGCTCTATCAGCAGATTTCGCGCGCCGGTTCGCAGACCTCGGACCAAGGCACGCTGGTGCCAGCCGGCCTTGAAATCGGTTCGGGTGTTCGCACAGTCGCCACGCCCCGCGTTATGAGCCAGGGCAGCGTTAACCCGACCGAACGCGAACTCGACGTCGCCATCCGCGGCGAAGGCTTCTTCATGGTCGATCTGCCCGATGGCCGCACCGCCTATACCCGTGACGGTTCTTTCGAGCGCAACGAAGACGGCACGCTGGTCAATTCGAGCGGCTTTGCCCTTTCAGGCGGCATCACCATTCCCGGCAACGCGACCGGCGTGAACATTTCGCCCGATGGTACGGTCGAAGCCTTCATCGGCACCGGCGGCCCGGCAACGCAGCTCGGCCAGCTGCAGTTGGCGCGCTTCGTCAACAAGTCGGGCCTTGAATCGATGGGCGACAACCTCTTCCTTGAAACCGCAGCCAGCGGCGCCCCGCAGATCGGCGTCGCAAACGCGGACGGCAATGGCAGCATGCTGCAGTCGTACCTCGAAATGGCCAACGTCAACTCGGTGACCGAAATCGCCGACCTGATCGCTGCCCAGCGTGCCTACGAAATGAATGCCCGCGTCATCTCTGGTGCCGACCAGATGATGCAGGCCACCAGCCAGCTGCGCTGATAGGAGGCCGCAGTGACCCTCCTTTCCCGCTTGGCACTCGTAAGCGCCCTGTCGCTTGCCGCCGCAACGGCCGAGGCAGCGCCTACGCTGCGCGGCAATGTTACGGTGACCAATCAGGTCGTGACCGTCGCCGACATGTTCGACGATGCTGGTGCATTGGCCGAAACTGCAATTTTCAGCGCCCCTGCCCCCGGCACCACCGGTCAGGTCGACATCGCCACCATCCGCGCTGCCGCGGCCCGCATCGGTATCGAGAGCTTTGAAGCCAATGGCCTTAACGCCGTGACCGTAACCCGCGCTGGCATGACGGTGGACGAGGCAACGCTTGAAAACCTGATCATGTCCGAATTGTCCGCTCGCGGCCTCATCGGCCCTGGCGTCAACAGCGCCATTCAGTTCTCGCGCTTCATCGATCCAGTACAGGTTTCCACCAACGGCGTTGCTGTCCGGCTCGATAGCCTGCGCTACACCAAAGGTGGCCGGGATTTCTCGGTGCGGTTCCTGCTCGCCGACGGTACGCGGACGCTCGATCTCTCGGGCACGATCGACATGACGATCGACATGCCGCACCTTGCCGCTAACCTGCCTGCCGGAACGATCCTGCGGCCGGAAAACGTGGTGATGAAGGCGGTTCCCGTCGGCCAGGCCGATGCCTATGGCTATGTGCCGGTGGAACAGCTTGTCGGCATGTCGCTCAACCGCCAGAGCCGCGAAGGCATGCTGCTCCGTGCCAGCGATGTCAGCCCGCCGATCACCGTCGCCAAGAACGATGTGGTGACCATCATTTATCGCCGTGGCCCCATGACGCTGACCGTCAAGGGTCAGGCCATCACCAGCGCGAGCCGCGGGACCAGCCTGCAAGTGCTCAATCTCATGTCCAATCGCGTGATCACCGCGACGGCCGTGTCGCCGGGAACCGTCGAAGTCGATGGCGCCCCCGTGTCGATGGCTGGCCTCTAATCAGGACCGAATGAAAATGAAGACCCTTCGTATCGCCACCATCCTGACCCTGACGGCAGCCCTTGGCGCCTGCAACACCATGGATCGCCTCGCCAATGTCGGCAATGCGCCGCCGCTGACCCAGATCCAGGACCCGACGACGCTGGCCGGTTACCAGCCCGTGCGCATGCCAATGCCGGAGCCGATCGCGGATACCTATCAGTCCAATTCGCTCTATCGCACCTCGGCCAAAGGCTTCTTCAAGGACGAACGCGCACACCGCGTTGGCGACATTCTCACCGTCATGGTGACCGTGGACGACAGCGCCAAGATCAGCAACACGACCAACCGCAACCGGTCTTCGAGCAACAATGCCGGTATGGGCGGCATCTTCGGCGCCGCTGTCGAGAACGTCACGGCCGGTGCCGTCGATCCGGCCAAGGCCATCGACTTCACCTCGGGCATCAATGACGCCGGCGCGGGCTCGGTGAACCGCTCCGAAGCGCTGCAAACCTCGATCGCTGCCGTAATCACCCAGGTTCTGCCGAACGGCAACCTCGTGATCGAAGGCCGCCAGGAAGTGCGCGTCAATTTCGAAGTCCGCGACCTTATCGTCTCGGGCATCGTGCGCCCCTCCGATATCCAGGCCAACAACACGATCCCGTCGACCAAGATCGCCGAGGCCCGCATCTCTTACGGTGGCCGCGGCCAGATCACCGACGTGCAGCAGCCGCGCTACGGCCAGCAGGTTCTCGACGCCATCCTGCCGTTCTGATTTCGGCTGCGCCCGGTCATCGGGCGCGCCACACCACCTCGGCGGCGCGTTGTCCCCATTGCGTGCCGTCGTTCCCCCGGGCAGATCCAGAAGGATCGCCCAGGCCAGAGCAGAAGCGAAAGGCCTTCCCCACGAGGCGCAGCTCCCCGGCTGCGCCTCTGTTGTTTTGTGGGGACGCGAAGAACTTGATCCTGCCCCATCCCTATGAAAAACATCCGGCACCTCGTTTCGGAGACCTGCCGCATGTCATTCCAAAAACTCGACGCCCTTGGCCGCAAGCTTGAAGCGCTGGAACACGCGCTTTCCATTCTGGGCGCCGACGAAGCGACGCATATGGCGGTGGGTGGCGGCGAGAAACGGGCCGAGGCGATGTCGAACCTGGCAGGCATGTATCATGCCCAGGCGACAGCGCCCGAGATTGCCGACTGGATCGACGCGGCAAAGAACGAGGATCTCGACACCGACCAAAAGCTGGCGATCGCCGAATTCGAGCGCAGCTATGTAAATGCCACCTGCCTGCCGACCGAATTCGTCGAGCGCCGGACCGCGGCGACGATGCGGTCCGAGCAGCTTTGGCGCGAGCTGCGCGCCAAGGGGGATTGGGATTCTTTTTTACCTGCGCTGGAAGGTGTGGTCGCCTTGGTGCGCGAAGAGGCTGCGCTCCGCGCTTCGGCGACGGGTCTTGCGCCCTATGATGCGCTGATGGATCAGTATGATCCAGGCAATCGCACTGCCGGCATCGATCCAATCTTTGCCGACCTCAAGAGTTTTCTCAAAGATTTCGTGCCCGAAGCACTGGCGGTGCAGGAAGAGCGTCTCGCCAAGCGTCCGCGAAAAAGCCTCAACGGCCCCTACCCGATCGAAAAGCAGCGGGAGCTTGGGCTTGCCGCGATGCGCGCCGTTGGCTTCGATTTCACCCACGGCTCGCTCGCCGTCTCCCATCACCCGTTCTGCGGCGGCGTGCCGACCGACGTGCGCATGACGACGCGCTATCGCACCGATGAATTCTTGTCCTCATTGATGGGCGTGCTG
>CAJYKO010000194.1 GCA_913775215.1 uncultured Devosia sp.
CTTGAACGAAAAGCTCATGACGCTCCTAGAACGCGAATTGCATCTGGCCCGGTGGCGCACCGAGACTTACGCCCTCCAATGCCAGCATGATGCGCTTGGTTGCGGTGCCGCCGGGCGCTGAGAAGCCGCCCGCCCTACCTTTAGCAGCCAAGACACGATGGCAAGGAATGATCAGCGGAATGGGATTGGCGCCCATCGCTTGGCCCACGGCGCGTGAAAGCCCGATATCGCCAAGCCTGCGCGCCATGTCGCCATAGGTGGTGGTCGAGCCACGAGGGATGGTGAGCAGGAAGTCATAGCAGCGGCGATTAAATTCGGGCACGCGCTCGAGGTCGAGCGCTACATCGACGAAGTCTACGCTCTGGCCCTCGGCATAATCTTCGATTCTATTCAGGACGGCTGCAATCACGCGCGGCGGCTCGGCGCGTTGGGCGCCAAGTTGGGCAAGGCGATGATCGAGCGCGATCGCTTCGTTCCCCGGCAGGAAAACGCGCCTGATTCCCAGTTCGGTCCATACCAAAGCGAACTCGCCGAGAGCAGTGTCGAAAGTCGTGCTGAACATGGGACGAGCATAGTAGGGTTGGTGAAAGCGGCCAAGCTCTGCTAAAGCCGCGGCATGCCCGGTCCCATGCCCACCTTGCTCGACTACTTTCCGCCCACCGACCCCTACCTGAACGTCATCCACGTCGATGACGATATTCTGGTGGTGGACAAGCAGAGCGGACTTCTCAGTGTGCCAGGCAAGGATCCTAGCCTCTGGGATTGCATCGAATATCGCGCACGTCAAACCTGGCCGACGGCCGGCATGTGTCACCGCTTGGACAAGGACACGTCAGGCGTCTTGGTGCTGGCGCTCAACAAGCGCGCCCATGGTCGCATTGGCAGCCAGTTCGAGCATCGGCAGACCACCAAGAGCTACATCGCCCGCGTTTCAGGAGTGATCGCCGAAGATAGCGGGGTGATCGATCTGCCGCTGGCAACGGACTGGGAAAACAAGCCTCGCCAGCGCGTCGATTTCGAGAACGGCCGTCACGCCATAACGGAATGGCAGGTGATCGAACGCGAGGCCAATGCCACGCGGGTCAAGCTGATCCCGCTGACAGGACGGACGCACCAGCTCCGCGTCCACATGAAGGCGCTTGGCCACGTAATCCTCGGCGACGCCTTCTATGCCGAAGGCGACGACTTCACTGCTGCGGATCGGCTTCAACTGCATGCCGCGGAGCTTGGATTTACCCATCCAAGCTGCGAAGAATTCATGACCTTTGTCGCGCCGACCCCGTTCTGATCAGTCTTCGAACTTCACTTCAATCCGTTGGAAAATGCTGCCTTCCTTCATGGTGTCGAGCCATTTGCGGAAGTCCGCGACATCCTTGAAGCCAGCGCGGCGTGCATCGGCATCGGTCACATCGTCGGCACTCATGTCGGTGACCGACAGAATCGACAAAAGCCCAAGCTTGGTCTTGAGCGTGCCGCCGGTTTTGACTGTAGGGCGGTTCCAGCGGCGGAAGATGACATCGACCTTGCCAGCCTTGATGTCTTCAAGGAGTGCGAGTTTGAGCAGCATCAGTCAAGGACCGCCGTGGCTGTGATTTCGATTTTGAGGCCTGCTGCAAGCAATTCCTTGACGACGACGGTGGCGCGGACAGGGAATGGCTGCTGAGTAAAAAATTCGCGATAGACAGCGTTCATGCCGGCTGCATCGGCACTGTCGACCAGAAAAATCTGCACCATGACCAGATTGGCCAGCGTGCCACCGGCGGCCTTGAGCGCGATCTGGAGATTTTCGATACAGCGGCGCGCCTGCGCTTCGATACCGCCCTCGACGATTTCGCCGGTAACCGGATCTTCGGCGATGGCAACGAGCCAGAGATGCTTGCCGGCGCGCACGGCGTCGTTGATCGGCGCGGAAGATGGGGCGATGCCGGTTTCGATGCGTTCGATCATCTCGTCTCCGGGGTTGAGAATCGTATCAGCGCAATTGTCTTGCGCATCGCCTTGTGACAAACACGGGCCACCGAGCCAAGCGGGCGTGGTGAAACTGGTAGACACAAGGGACTTAAAATCCCTCGGCTAACGCTGTACGGGTTCGATTCCCGTCGCCCGCACCAATCCCCCTGCCCCGAGCGCTCATGAGACCCTGGATCCACCTCGATACGGCAAATGTTCCAGGCGACAAAACGCAGCTCAAGTTGATGCAGCGTGGCGACGAGTTCTCGATCATGCTCGGCACCAACGAATTGATGAACAGCCGCCTCAGTGGGTCTGAAGAAGCGCTAGCGACACTCCGCGCTGACCGCATCGGCAATCGTATTAAGGCGCGAGTGCTGATCGGCGGCCTCGGTATGGGTTTTACGCTGCGTGCCGCACAGGCACGTTTCGGTCCGGACAGCGAACTGGTTGTTGCGGAGCTGGTCCCCGAGATCATTGCCTGGGCGCGCGGTCCGCTGTCGCCGGTTTTCGGCACCTGCCTCGATGACCCGCGGGTCAAAATCGTCAACGACGACGTCGGCAAAGTCATCGCGGCGCGGAAAGCTGCCTACGATGTAATCCTGCTCGATGTCGACAATGGACCGGACGGCGTAAGCCGGGCGCAGAACGACAAGCTCTATGGGCTAAAGTCTTTGAGAACGTCGTTCGACGCCTTGCGCCCGGGCGGCGTTCTCGCGGTTTGGTCGGCGCATCCGAGTGAGCCATTCACAAAGCGTCTGGCGGCAGCGGGCTTTGCAGTCGAAGAAGTAAAAGTGCGCGCGCGTAGCGGCGGTCGCGGCGCGCGGCACGTTATCTGGGTGGGCAAAAAGCCAAGTTGATCAGTCTGTGCCGCCAGAGATCGGGGCGACGTAGGCGACGTCGAGGTCCCAAGGGAAGAAAATCCAGGTGTCCTGGCTGACTTCGGTGATGAAGGTGTCGACCATTTCGCGGCCCTTGGGCTTGGCGTAGACGGTTGCGAAGTGTGCGCCGGGGAGCATTTCGCGGACGACGCGGGCGGTATTGCCAGTGTCGACGAGATCGTCGACGATCAGGATTTTGCCGCCGCTCTTGGCGAGGTCGAAGACCGGCTGGCTGATTTCCTTGAGAATCTTGATACCGGCCTGGTTCTGGTGATCGTAGCTCTTGGCGGCGACTGTTTCGACCGTGCGGATATTAAGTTCACGCGCCACAATGGCTGCCGGAACGAGGCCGCCACGCGCGATAGCCACCACGGCATCGAACGGGCCCAGGCTGGCAAGGCGCCAGGCAAGCGCGCGGCTATCGCGGTGAAACTGGTCCCAGGTGACGGGAAACGACTTCTGGTTGGGATTGCTCAACGCTCAAAACTCCGAGGGCGCGGGGGCCGATAGATCTTTCGTGGGGACCGTCCTTATCAAAGCTCGGCCCATCCGCCAATCATTCCGCGTCAGGCGGCGCAATTCCGGCCTTTTCGTGCGCGGCGGCGACCATGGCGCGAACTTTCTCGGTCGCCTCAGCGAGGCGGCTTTCGTCGGACGAGCGGAGGACGAGCTCGGTCATGACGCGGTCTTTCCCCATCTGTGGATAAGAACCCATTTTCACGTCGGGATATTCGGCCTGCAACGCAGCGAGTGGGCCACCGAGCGTACCTTCGCCGACTGCAGCCTTAACGGTCTGGGAGAGGACCTTCTTGCCGCCTTCGAGTTTGGGCGCAAGCGCTTCGAGCATGGCGCGCATGATAACGGGGACGCCGGCCATGACATGGACATTGCCGATGCGGAAGCCGGGGGCGGCGCTGACCGAATTGACGATGAGATCGGCGCCTTCCGGGATCCGCGCCATGCGGAGGCGCGCTTCATTGACCTCGGTTCCGGTCTGGGCCCAGCGGGCTTCGAGCATGGCGCGAGCCTGGGCATTGATCGGGAGAGCAACGCCAAATGCCTTGGCGATCGCGTCGGCGGTGATGTCGTCATGGGTGGGGCCAATGCCACCGGTGGTGAACAGATAGTCGTTGCG